>JALYHF010000021.1 GCA_030776745.1 Actinomycetota bacterium
GTGCGGGTCCGGGGCCTGCAGAGCCACAAGTCGGCCCTCACCCGAGCCGGTCCGGGCCGGCGCCTCGCCGTGAACCTGACCGGCGTGCACCACGACCAGGTCGGGCGGGGAGACGCGCTGGTCCGCCCGGGCCAGTGGGCCCCCACCCGCACCCTGGACTGCTCGCTCACCGTGCTGGCGGCCCTCGACCACGACGTGTCGCGGCGCGGCGCCTACCAGGCCTACGTGGGGTCCGGTGAGCACCCGGTGCGCCTGCGGGTGCTCGGGGCCGAGGCGCTGGCCCCCGGTTCGAGCGGGCTGGTGCGGCTCCACCTGCCGCTGGCGCTGCCCCTCATGCCCGGAGACCGCTTCGTGCTCCGCGAGAGCGGTCGGGGCGAGACCGTCGGCGGCGGAGAGGTGCTCGACGTGGCGCCGGTTCTCCCGGCCTTCCGAGCCCGGCCCTCGAGGTCGGTGGAACGGGTGGTGGCCGAGCGGGGTTGGGTGGAGGCCGACGTGCTGGAGCGGCTCACCGGCGAACGGTGGGAGCCGACGGTCGGCGGGCGTTGGGTGGTCGACCCCCCCGCCCTGGCCGACGCCGAGCAGCGGGTGCGGGCCGCCGTGGCCGAGGCCGGGCCGCTCGGCCTGGACCTCGCCGCGCTGGACGACCGCCACCGAGCCGTGCTCGAGGGCCTGGAGGGGATCGTGGTCGAGGGCGGGCGGGCCAAGCCGGCGGACGCGCTGGCCGACACCCTGGGCGATCATCCCTACCTGGCGGCGCTGGAGGCCGAGCCGTTCTCGCCTCCCCCGCCGGAGGGGGTGGACAGGGGCGAGCTGCGCGAGCTGGCTCGGCGGGGGCTCGTGGTCGAGCGGGAGGGCGTGTGGTTCGCGCCCGGGGCTCTCGACGAGGCGGCGCGCATCGTGGCCCGGTTGCTGGCGGCCTCGCCCGAAGGCGTCACGGTGGCCGAGGTGCGGGACGCCCTCGGCACCTCCCGCAAGTTCATCCTGCCCCTGCTGGCCCACCTCGACGCCAGCGGCGTCACCCGCCGGCGGGGGGACCTGCGCATCGGCGGTCCCCGGCTGCCCGTGCCCTGAGGCTGTCGCCTACCCGAGCCGGCCGGCCAGCAGCTGCTTGCGCTCGGCCTCGTTGAGCCCGCCCCAGATCCCGTGGGGCTCGCGGATGCGCATGGCGTAGTCGAGGCACGGTTGACACACCGGGCAGGTGGCGCAGATGGCCTTGGCCCGCGCCTCGCGGGCCGCCTTGTCGTCCTTGCGCTCGAAGTGCGCGGGAGGGAAGAACACCGCGGCGTGCTGGCCACGGCACGCTGCCTTCACCTGCCAGAGCTCGTCGACGTGCGCGCTCAAGGGCCCTCCTCCTGGCCCAGCGACCCTAAACCGTCTCGGCCGGGCAGACAAGGGTGACTTTGGCCGATCTCCCCACCTGACCTGCGCTTTCAGTGCCTCCGGTAGTCCTTGGCCCCTCCCGCTTCGGGCTCCACCTCGAGGAGCAGGCCGTCGATGCCCACGACCCGCACCGCCTCGCCGGCGGCGATGGGCGTGGCCCGGTTGGTCCTGGCCCGCCACGGGGCCCCCCGTACCTCCACGGTGCCCTCGGGGTCGACGGCCGCCATCGCCCGGCCGGTGTCGCCCACCATCGACTCCCGGCCGATGGTGGGCGTGGCGAAGCGGGCCCGGATCATGGCCGGCAGGCCCGCCACCATCAGCAGCGCCGTCCCCGCCACCACCACGACCAGCACCAGGGGCGACGGCGCCAGCCCACCGGCGTAGAGGCGCACGCTGCCCACGGCGAGGGCCACGGTGCCGATCAGCGTCCAGGCCCGAGGCGCCCCGGACTGCACGTCTACGGCGTAGCCCACGAAGCCGAGGACGACGAGGCCCACGGCGTAGGGCCTCGTCGGCAAGGCGGCGAGGCCGTAGCAGGCCAGCACCAGGCACCCGGCGGCGGTGACGGCGGCCACGCCGATGCCGGCGGTGTACAGCTCGAGGACCACGAGGGCCAAGCCGGCGGCCAGCAGCAGGTAGGCCACGGAAGGGCTGGCTGCGGTGTGGAGCAGCCGCGGGACGAGGCCCAGCTTGGCGAAGCGGACGGCCACGATGGGGCGCCGACGGGGCTGTTCGCCCGGGCCCTGCACCACCTCGGCCGTGTCGAGGGTGCGACCACCGACCTGGCGCCCGTCCAGCTCCACGATGAAATCGCCCAGTGTGGGGGCGTCGACCTCGACCACCCCCTGCGCGAGAGCCTGGGCCGCGCCCAGCGAGCGGGGGACGGGGGGGCCGCGGCCGATGAGGACGTCGGCCGAGCCCCTTCCCACCCGGCCCCTCGGGGCCACCCCCCGGACGGCCGCCGCCCGCAACAGGTCGAATCCCTGGCCGAAGGCACGGGCCCCGCTCGGTCCGACCCAGACGGCCACGGGGACAGCGGCGTGGCTGACGCGGAGGAGCAGCACGTCCATGTCGGAACGGGAGACCACCCCTCCGCCGCTGTCCAGCTGGACGACCAGCGCCTGAGCCCCACCCTTCTCGGCGGCCCGCAGGGCGTCGCCCACGAAGTCCACCTGCACGGGGTCGATCAGGCCGATGACCTCGATGACGTCGACGTGGGGGCGCCCCGGTGTCCCCGTCGCCTCCGGCTCCTCGGCCGTGGCGGCGCCCGAGAGGACCGGGACCAGAGAGCCGAGGGCGAGGAGGGCGATCGCTAGTCTGCGCATTCGAATGGATCCTGCCGGGTTCTGCACCCAGACCCGTGTCCTCATCGTCGCCGGGAAGGGCGGTGTCGGCAAAACCACGGTCAGCGCCGCGCTGGCCCGCATGGCGGCGCTGGCCGGGCTGAACGCCTTGATCGTGGAGGTGGAGGGCAAGAGCGGGTTGGCTGCCGCCTTCGGCCGGCCCGAGCCCCTCACCTACGAAGAGGTCGTGCTGGCCCCGGCCGGCCAACCGGCGGGAGCAGGTGAGGTGCGGGCCCGGACCCTTACGCCCGACGACGCCCTCGTGGAGTACCTGCAGGACCGCGGCCTGCGACGCGTCTCCCGTCGGCTCCTCTCGAGCGGCGCCATCGACGTGGTGGCCACCGCCGCCCCCGGCATCAAGGACATCCTGGTGCTGGGGAAGGTCAAGCAGCTGGAGCGCTCGAGCGCGAGGACGGGGGCCGACGGCCAGCGCCCGCAGCTCGACCTCATCGTGCTCGACGCCCCCGCCGCGGGCCACGCCGTCACCTTCCTCACCAGCGCCCACGGCCTGCTCGACGCCGTGCGGGTGGGGCCGATTCGGGCCCAGGCGCAAGACGTCATCGACCTGCTGACCGACCCCGAGCGCTGCCAGGTGCTGCTGGTCACCCTCGCCGAGGAGACGCCGGTCAACGAGGTGGTGGAGACGGCCTACCGCCTGGAGGACCGGGTGGGCGTGGCGCTGGGACCGGTCGTGGTGAACGGGCTGTACCCGGCCCTCGACGGCCTCGACGTCGACCCGGAGGAGGCGGCCGAGCGGGCCGGCGTCCACCTTCGCCCGGCCGAGGCCGCCTCGCTGCGGGCGGCGGCCGAGTTCCGCCGGGCTCGGAGCGCGCTCCACCACGAGCAGGTGGAGCGGCTGGCCCGCGCCCTGCCGCTGCCCCAGCTCCACCTGCCGTTCCTCTTCACGACGGAGGTGGGCCGGGCCGAGGTGGAGGCGCTGGCCCGAGGACTGGCCGACCAGGTGCGGTCCCTGCCGGCGCAACCGGCACCGGCCCCCGGGTGACCACCCCGCTGGGCCGCCTGGTCAGCGAGCGGGCCATCGTGGTGTGCTGCGGCGCCGGCGGGGTGGGCAAGACCACCGCTGCCGCCGCCCTGGCCGTCGAGGGAGCGTCACAGGGCCGGCGGACCTGCGTGGTCACCATCGACCCGGCCAAGCGACTGGCCGACGCCCTCGGGCTCGAGGTGCTGTCCAACGTTCCCCGCCAGGTGCGTCCGGACTGGCCCGGCGAGCTGTGGGCGCTCATGCTCGACACCCGCTCCACCTTCGACGCCCTGGTCGAGCGCTACGCGTCCACCTCGGAGCAGGCCGAGCGCATCCTGTCGAACCGGGTCTACCGCAACATCGCCGGCGCCCTCTCGGGCACCCAGGAGTACATGGCCATGGAGAAGCTCTACGAGCTCCACGAGACGGGCGCCGCCGGCCCGGGAGATGGCCCGGTCCGCTTCGACCTCGTGGTGGTGGACACCCCGCCGACCCGCAACGCCCTCGACTTCGTCGACGCCCCCCGCCGGCTCACGCGCTTCCTCGACAACCGCATCTTCCAGCTGCTGGTGCGGCCCACGGGCGCCTACCTCCGGGCGGTCAGCATGGCCACGCAGACGTTCCTGCGGACGGTCAGCAAGGTGGTCGGATCCGAGGTGGTCGCCGACGCCGTGGCCTTCTTCCAGGCCTTCGAGGGCATGGAGGAGGGCTTCCGCAACCGCGCCCAGCGGGTGTTCGAGCTGCTGTCCGACGACTCCACGGCGTTCGTCCTCGTCGCCTCGCCGCACCGCGACGCGGTGGGAGAGGGGCTGTTCTTCTCCGAGAAGCTGGCCGAGGCCGGCATCGCGGTGGACGGCTTGGTGGTGAACCGGCTCCACCCGCCCTTCGGCGGGGCATCGGCCAGCGAGTCGGCCGGGGCCCTGCGGCAACGAGCGGCGTCGCTGGCCGGCACCCCCCTCGGTGCCCTCTTCGCCAACCTGGCCGACTTCCGCCAGGTGGCCGAGGGCGAGGAGGCGCAAGTGGCCGGCCTGTCGAGCCGCATGCCCACCACCCCGGTGGCCAGGGTCCCGTTCCTGCCCGCCGACGTGCACGACATCGAGGGGTTGCGGGCCCTCGGGCGCTCGCTGTTCGTCGAGCCCGCCTCCGAGGAGCCCCCCTCCTGAAAGGTCCCGGGCTAGGTGGTCTGGGTGGGCTGCTGAAGGGCGGCGGCCGCCTCCTCCACCGTCTCGGCCACGGTGACGATCCGGTCGAATCCGGTGGTCCGCAGCAGGCGGGTGAGCGTGGGGCGGCTGCAGGCCACGGCCACGTCGCCGCCGAGCTCCCGGGCCCGGCGGATGCCGCCGATGAGGGCGCCCAGACCGGCCGAGTCCACGAAGGGCACGCCGGACATGTCGATCAAGAGCCGGTGGTTGGAGGCGAGTTCGGCGAGGGCCTGGCGGAACTGGCTTACGGTGAACGCATCCAGCTCACCGACCGGGCGGCAGATGGTGTAGCCATCGGCCTGCTCAGTCTGGATGTCGAGCAAAGGTCGTCCTCCTGCTGCAAGGTCGCCGCCGGCGTGGGTCGCGGCCCGCGCTGCCGACGGTCAGGCCCCTGGATGGTAGCCCGGTGGGGCGGCGAGTACGCTCCCGCGGTGCCCGACGTGCTGGTCGCCAGCGATGAGGCCTGGGTGCGCGAGGAGGTGGCCTCGGTCCTGTCCACGCTGGCCGACACCACCGTGCGGGAGGTGAGCTCCGGCGCCGCCGTGGCCCCGGCGGTCCAGGAGGCGCCTCCCGACCTGGTGGTGGCCGACCTGCAGATCGGCAACATGGGCGGCTTCGCCGTGTGCCTGGAGTTGCACCTCGAGGAGAGCGCCGGCCGCCTTCCCCACGTACCCGTGCTCCTCCTCCTGGACCGGCGGGCCGACGTGTTCCTCGGTCGGCGGGCCGACGTCGAGGGGTGGCTGATCAAGCCGCTCGACCCCATCCGGCTGCGCAAGGCCGTCACCGCGCTGCTCGAGGGGGGCACGTACCACGACGAGTCCTACCGCCCCGTCTCGGTCGCCTCGCACTACCAGCGGTAGCATCGACGCTCACGGGAAGTAGCGCAGCTTGGTTAGCGCGCAGCGTTCGGGACGCTGAGGTCGCGGGTTC
>JALYHF010000022.1 GCA_030776745.1 Actinomycetota bacterium
GAGGGGGGGTGGGCGGTGGGCGAGACGCTGCGGGAGGCCCGCCAGCGGGCCGGGAAGGTCCAGGGCCGCCGCTCCACCATCGAGCTGCGCCATCCGCTCGAGGTGCCGCCGGGCGAGTGGGCGGCCACGTTGCGCACGACGTGGGTGGAGCCGGCCTACCTCGAGCCGGACGCCTCGTGGTGCCACCCGGGCGGCCAGCCGGCCTCCCCCCTGGCCAACGGGGGCGCCTTCGGCGCCAAGACGGCCTCCATCGCCCCCGCCGCCGCCCGTCGCCTGGCCGACGAGCACGGCCGCCCCGTGCGGGTGCTGCTCTCCCGGGAGGACGTCGTCCGCCTCGGCCCCAAGCGCCCACCCCTGGCCGGGGGCGTGAGGCCGGACGGCAGCGGCGTGGTGCGGGTCGTGCGCACACCCGGGGTGGCCGCCGCCATTCGCGCTGTGGCCCCCGCCATCGAGGTGGAGGAGCTGGACGTGGCCGGACCGCCCACGTCCTCCGCCATCCGGGCCGCCGGCTGGGCCGAGGCGGCGGTGCTCATGGCCGCCGCCCGGGGGGAGGACGCGGTGAGCGCTCCTTCCGGGGCCACGGCGGCCGCCCAGTTGGGCGGCGACGGCTCGCTGCGGGTCCAGGTGGCCTGTGGGGAGCCGCTGGACGAGGTGGTGCTCCGCTCCTACTGCGTGGGCGCCGCCCACATGGCCCTCGGATGGGTGCACAGCGAGGGGATCGCCGTGGACGCCGACGGTCGGCCCCACGACCTCACCATTCGCTCCTTCGGCATCCTGCGGGCGGCCGACATGCCCGAGGTCCACGTGGACGTGGCGCCGTCCGCCGGTCCCCCCGTCAACGGGTCCGACGCAGTGTTCGCCGCCGTGGCGGCGGCGGCCTGGCGGGCGGAGGGGTGCCCTCCGGATTGGCCGACCAGGCGGGGGCCCCGGAGGTGAGCCCTCCGTGACCCCCGTCGGCCCCTACAGCCCCATCGTGCGGGCCGGGGAGTGGCTCGTTTGCTCCGGGCAGGTGGGCGTCCGCGACGGCACGCTGGTGCAAGGGGGCGTGGAGGCCGAGGCCCGCCAGGCGCTGGCCAACCTGCGGGCCTTGCTGGACGGCGAGGGGTCCTCCATGGGTGCCGTGGTCAAGACCACCGTGTTCCTCGTCGACGTGGCCGCCTTCGCCGCCGTGAACGAGGTCTACGCCGAAGCCTTCGGCGGTCACCGGCCGGCTCGATCCACCGTGGTGGTGGCCGCGCTGCCCCTCGGCGCCGCCGTGGAGATCGAGGCCTGGGCCCGAGCGGTGCCTACACGCTCCAGCGGGACTGGCCGAAGCGGTACCCCACCGAGCGCACGGTCTGGATGAGGTGCTCGTGCTCGGTTCCCAGCTTGGCCCGGAGCCGCCGGACGTGGACGTCGACCGTGCGGGCGCCTCCGTAGTACTCGTAGCCCCACACCCGGGACAGGAGCGTCTCGCGGGTGAAGACCCGGCCGGGGTGGGTGGCGAGGAACTTGAGCAGCTCGTACTCCATGTAGGTGAGGTCGAGCGGCCGCGACGCGATGGCCGCTTGGTATGTCTCCAGGTTGAGCACCAGGGGGCCGTACTCGATGAGCTCGGGACGGGTCCCCCGACCCGTGCGCCAGAACAGGTGCTTGAGGCGGGCCTCCAGCTCACGAGGATGGAACGGCGACATGCAGAAGTCGTCGAACAGCTCCTCGCGCAGCTCCAGCTCGGCGAGCTGCGTGCCGGCGACGAGGAGGAGCAGCGGCTCGAGGGGGAGGTCCCGCTTGCGCACGGAGCGGCACAGGGCGAAGGCGGCCTCCGAGTCGCCGTCCGAGCAGACCACGGCACCGGCCCAGCCGTCCTCCGGCTCCAGCCGGGACGCCGCCTCGGCCGTGGCCGCCGCCTTCCACGGGTAGCCCGCCAAATCGAGCGCCTGGGCCAGGGCCGGCGGCGCCGGGTCCGGGAAGATGAGCAGCGGTTCCACGGTCCTCAGAGCGAGGGCAGGTACCGGTCCAGCTCGAACGGCGTGACCTGCGCGCGGTAGTCGGCCCACTCGGCTCGCTTGTTGCGGAGGAACCACTCGAAGACGTGTTCGCCCAGCGTCTCGGCCACCAGCTCCGAGCGCTCCATCTCCTCCAGGGCCTCCGACAGCGAACCGGGCAGGGGCGAGATGCCCTCGGCCAGGCGCTCCTCGATGGTCATCTCGTAGAGGTTGGCCGCCGCCTCGGGGGGCAGCTCGTAGCCCTCCTCCACGCCCTTGAGCCCGGCGGCCAGGACGAGGGCGAAGGCCAGGTAGGGGTTGCAGCTGGGGTCGGGGGCGCGGTACTCGATGCGGGCCGCGTCCCGGTTGCCCCGCTTGGCCACCGGCACCCGGACCAGCGCCGAGCGGTTGTTTCGCGCCCATGACACGAAGACGGGCGCCTCGTAGCCCACGACCAGGCGCTTGTAGGAGTTCACCCACTGGTTGGTGACGGCGGTGATCTCGCGGGCGTGGGTGAGCAGGCCGGCGATGAAGCCCTTGCCCACCTTGGAGAGGTGGTGCTCGTCGCCGGGGTCATGGAAGGCGTTGGAGTCGCCCTCGAACAGCGAGAAGTGGGTGTGCATGCCCGATCCCTGCACGCCGGCCAGCGGCTTGGGCATGAAGGTGGCGTGGACCCCGGCCTCCTGAGCGATCTCCTTCACGAGAAGGCGCACGGTCATCACCGTGTCGGCCATGGTGAGGGCGTCGGTGTAGCGCAGGTCGATCTCGTGCTGGCTCGGGGCGTCCTCGTGCTGGCTGTACTCCACGGGGATCCCCATGTCCTCGAGGGTGAGCACCGTGCGCCGGCGCAGGTCGCCGGCGAGGTCGGCCACCGTGAGCTCGAAGTACGACCCGTGGTCGAGCGGGCGCAGCGGCCGGGTGGTGTCGTCGTCGGCGAAGTAGAAGTACTCGATCTCCGGTGCGGCGTAGAACGAGAAGCCCCGCTCCCTGGCCCGCTCCAGCTGGCGACGCAGCACCCAGCGGGGACAGCCCTCGAAGGGCGTGCCGTCGAGGTTCATCACGTCGCAGAAGACCCTGGCCACCGCCGAGCTGGCCTCGTGGCGGGGAAGGATCTGGAACGTCTTGGGGTCGGGCCGGGCCAGGACGTCGCTCTCCTGCACGCGGGAGAACCCGTCGATGGCCGACCCGTCGAAGGTCATGCCTTCGGCGAGGGCGTTCTCCAGCTCGGCCGGGGTGATGTTGAACGCCTTGGGGATGCCGAGCACGTCGGTGAACCACAACTGGATGAAGCGCACGCCCCGCTCCTCGACGGTGCGCAGCACGTAGTCCTGTTGACGTTCCATGACCCCAAGTGTCGCAGCCGCCACCACCTCTTCCACAACTCGAGGGGCGCGTTCACAATCTGTTCACACTGCTGCAACGGCACGGTGCGCGCCGGAGTGGCAGGCTGTCGCCGGACTGAACCGCCTCGCACCAGAACAGCGTCGAGCTGGCGGCTCGGCTACCGCCCGCTCGGTCGGCCCCTCTGGCGCCGCCGGAACCATCAGGAGGAAACTGTGGAGGAACGCACAGCGGCCGATGTGATCCGTCTGGCCCAGGACGAGGGCATCGACATCGTGGACCTCCGGTTCTGCGACCTGCCCGGGCTCATGCAGCACTTCTCGGTGCCGGTGAAGCAGCTCACCGAGGAGGCCATCGAGGAGGGGTTCGGCTTCGACGGCTCGTCGATCCGGGGCTTCCAGGAGATCCAGGAGTCGGACATGATCCTCATGCCCGATCCGAACACGGCCGTCGTCGATCCGTTCCGCCAGCATCGCACCCTCAACATGAACTGCTTCGTGCGGGACCCGGTGACCGGCGAGAGCTACAGCCGCGACCCCCGCTACGTGGCCAGGAAGGCCGAGGACTACCTGGCCTCGACGGGCCTGGCCGACACCGCCTACTTCGGGCCCGAGGCCGAGTTCTACATCTTCGACGACGTGCGCTTCTCCCAGGACCAGCACTCGGCGTTCTACTCGGTGGACTCGGTCGAGGGCGTCTGGAACTCCGCCAGGGACGAGGCGCCCAACCTGGGCTTCAAGCCCCGCTACAAGGAGGGCTACTTCCCCGTCCCCCCCATGGACCACTTCCAGGACCTGCGCTCGGAGATGATCATGGTCATGGAGAAGGTGGGCATCGAGATCGAGGTGCAGCACCACGAGGTGGGCACCGCCGGCCAGGCCGAGATCGACATGCGCTTCGACACCTTGTTGTCCATGGCCGACAAGCTCATGCTCTACAAGTACGTGGTCAAGAGCGTGGCCCGGGCCCACGGCCAGTCGGCCACCTTCATGCCCAAGCCGATCTTCCAGGACAACGGCTCGGGCATGCACACCCACCAGTCGCTGTGGAAAGGCGGCGACCCCCTCTTCTACTCCGAGACCGGCTACGCCGGACTGTCCGACATGGGCCGCTGGTACATCGGCGGCCTCCTGGCCCACGCCCCCGCCATCCTGGCCTTCGCCGCTCCGACGACCAACAGCTACAAGCGCCTGGTCCCCGGCTACGAGGCGCCGGTCAACCTGGTGTACTCGCAACGCAACCGGTCGGCGTGCGTGCGCATCCCGCTCTACTCCAAGAGCCCCAAGGCCAAGCGCCTCGAGTTCCGCTGCCCCGACCCGAGCTGCAACCCCTACCTGGCGTTCTCGGCCATGCTCATGGCCGGCCTGGACGGCGTGCAGAACCGCATCGAGCCGCCCGACCCGGTGGACAAGGACCTCTACGACCTGCCGCCCGAGGAGCTGGCCAAGGTGCCCCAGGTGCCTGGCTCACTGGACGAGGCCCTCGACGCTCTGGAGGCCGACCAGGACTTCTTGAAGGCGGGCGGCGTGTTCACGGACGACCTGATCGACACGTGGCTGGCCTACAAGCGGGTGAGCGAGATCGACGAGGTCCGGCTGCGTCCCCACCCCTGGGAGTTCATGCTCTACTACGACATCTAGGCGTACAAGCCGCTGACCTGGGCTTTTACCCCTCGCGGGCCTCTCGTGACACACAGTTGACACAGGAGATGTGCTTTCTCGCGGAGCCGGCGAGGGCGAGGGAGAGTTGGGCCCTCGAGCGCGAAAGGGCGGCCGTTCCTCTTGGGGTGCAAGGACTGCAGCGTGCTGCTGCACGCCGACCTGGCGACCCGACGCCTCGCCGTGCGCGCAACGCCTGTTGCTGCGCCGCTGGCGACTAACTACCCGCCGCCGTACGTCGCGGTAGGCCAAGCAGCCAGATTGAGGCGAGCGCCCAGACCACGATCAGAGCGATCCAGACCAAGGCGGCCGGAACGGGGTGCCAGCCCGGGTCACCTCCATAGACGTAGAGGCCCAGTGACGTGGACCGCGACAAAGCCCCGCCTGGCCATTCCCGCCGGTGAACCGTGTATCCCCCA
>JALYHF010000023.1 GCA_030776745.1 Actinomycetota bacterium
CCTACCCGCTCGCGGATCTGCCGGGAGATGCCTACACCAGTGGCGCCGCCGCCTACGTCAACAAGGAGGAGCTGGCGCCGGGGGTGTTGCGACGCCTGTGGGACGAGCGCAACGGCGACGGCGTCCTGCACACCCTCTGAACACCGACGTCGCCGCCCCTCGGTGGCCACATGGACGACTATGAGGGGGTGGACGTAGGCATCGGCGCCCGGCGACGGCGCGTGGGGCTGGCCTGGTCCACCGCCGGGGTCACGCTGGCCCTGACCGCGATCGGCCTGGTGCTGCAGGTGGTCACCTTCTCCACGCCGGTGCCCCTCGACTTCGCCTCTCGGGACGCCTCGGCCCTGGTGGCGCTGCTGTTCGTCGCCCTGCCCGTGCTCGGTGCCCTGAACGTGCGCCGGCAGCCACACGCCCCTCTGGCCTGGGCCTTCGTCGCCATCGGCACCACGATGGCGATCTGGGTCCTGGCCGACGGCTACGCCGTGTACGCGCTGCTCACCCGTCCCGGGGCCCTGCCCGCAGGCGGACTGTTCGCCTGGCTGGCCAATTGGATCTGGATCCTGGGGTGGACGGTGACCGGGCTGATGTTCCTCGTCTTTCCCGATGGTCGCTTGCCCTCCCATCGCTGGCGACCCTTCGCCTGGGCCTTCCTGTGTGCCGGCACCGCCTTCGCCGTCGCCACCATGACCGTCGACGGGCGAGTGGCCAACCACACCTTCTTCGACAACCCCCTTGGCGTCCTCCCCCTCGACCCACCGTCGCTCAATCGACAGCCTGCGCACCCTCGCCCGTGGCGACTACCCGCCGGTGCTTGCCGACCAGGGCTTGGTGGCAGCGGTCCGTGCCCACGTCGACCGGTCGCACCTACCCGTGAAGGTCGAGGGCGACGGCGTTGTGCGCTACGCCAGGGACATCGAAGCGGCGTTGTACTTCTGCTGCCTCGAGGCGCTCCAGAACGCAACCAAGCACGGCCACGCCTCCAAGATCAGCGTCCGCTTCGTCGATGGCGACGGTGCCCTGGTCCTGGTGGTGGAGGTCGACGGGCACGGGTTCGAACCCGGCTCGGCCGGGCGCGAGGCGGGGATGAGGAACATGAGCGACCGCCTGGAGGTCCTGGGCGGCAGCCTGGAGGTCCGGTCACGTCCGGGCCACGGGACGCAGGTGAGCGGGCGTGTCCCGGTTACCGGCGCCTGAAGCCCGGGTCAGATCAGTTGCTGGCGTGGCACCCAGCCCGAGATCGTGGTCCCCTGCCCGGGCGTGGAGTGCCACTCGACGGTGCCGCCGATGGCGCCCAGACGGTCGCTCATGTTGACGAAGCCATGGCCCTGGCGCGCTCGTGCAGGATCGAAGCCGGGCCCGTCATCATCCACCTCGAAGCGCAGCTCGGAGGCGTCGGCTGAGCGCCACAACCGGACCCTGACCTTGGCCTCGGGCGCGTGCTTGGCCGCGTTCTGCAGGGCCTCCAGGCAGCAGAAGTACACGGCGGCCTCGACCTCGGTGGGAAAGCGCCCGAGGTCCTCGGCTTGCACCTGGACCTCGAGGGGGCTGCGGCCCGCCGCGGTTCTCAGCGCCGGGTCGATGCCGCTGTCCATGAGCAGGGGCGGGTAGATGCCATGGGCCAGATCACGAAGCTCGACGATGGTGTCCTTGATGCTCGTGGCCAGCTCGTCGAGCATGGCGCTCGCCGTCTCGGGATCGTCGCCCACGAGGTCACGGGCCAGACGCAAGTTGACGGCCAGGGCCACCAGGTGTTGCTGGGCCCCGTCGTGGAGGTTGCGCTCGATGCGCCGTCGCTCGGCGTCGGCGGTGGCCACGATGCGCGCCCGCGAGGCCTGGAGCTCCTCGGCCTGACGGCGCACCTCGTCGAGGCTGGCCTGCAGGGCCGAGTCGAGAGCCACGTTGTGCAGGGCGAGGCCGACCTGGCGGGCCAGCTCGGTGAGCACCCTCTCGTCCTCGTCGGTGAAGGCGTCGCCTCCGCAGCGACGCTCGGCCACGATGAGGCCCAACAGCTCGCCCGAGTGGGTGACCGGCGCCACCCGCAGCTGGGCGTGGTTGCGTCCCCGGAGCAGTGAAGGAAGCCAAACGGCCAGCCACGCCGGCCCCGACACCCCGGCCCGCACGACGACGGGTAGCTCGGCCGGGCCCAGGGTGAGCTGGTCTTGGCTGCGGTCGGGAACCGAGACGGTGCGGGCCAGCGTGCCCGCCGAGCCCGTCCACACCTCGGCCGCCTCCAGAGCCATGGTCTTGCGCAGTGACTCGGCCAGTTGCAGGAGGAGCTCGTCCATGGGGATGGCCCGAGTGAGGCGGCTGCCGAAGGTGCGCAGCACCGTGTCGGGTGCTTCCCGCTCGCCGTAGACGAGTCGATTGGCCACCTCGGACAACCGTTGCCGGGCGGGCAGGTAGACGGCGGCGGCCACCACGGCGGCGACCATCGACAGCACCAACAGGCCCCGTTCGGTGTCGTCGGGAATCCGGCCCAGGCCCAGCACGACGACCAGGTAGACCCCCACCACGACGCCGCTCAAGCCGGTGAACGACACCGTGTGCACCAGCAGCCGGTCGACCCTGGTGACCAGGCGGGACGACGCCCCGGCGGCCAGGGACAGCGGTACCAGGGTGCTCACCACCGCGGCCACCAGGACACCCCGGGGCGGCCAGTCGACCAGGACGTCCAGGGCGGTGACGACGAGGGCGGTCTCCACCACCACGACCAGCGCGCAACCGAGCCATTGGAGGCGTTGGCGTTCCAAGCCGGCGCTGCGGACGTAGCGCCGGTTGGCCGGGGCCAGGCCCACCGCCAGGGCGAGCGCCCCAGCCAGCCAGAGGGGCCAGGTGGGAAGCGAGGGTCGCTGGCTCCACAGGAACAGGCCCATGCCCACGCCGATCCCGTAGCCGAGGAAGGCACCGAACCTCCGGGGCCGGGAGCCGAGGTGCCCGTGGGGCAGGCTGAGCAGCAGGTGCAGACCGGTGGCCGGCAAAAGCGCCACGCACAGGGGCAGGACCAGCTCGGCCACCGACGCCGGCGCGCCGGCCCAGCCCGTGGTCAGGGTGGCGTCGGCCAGACAGGCGAGAGCGGCGGCGGTCACCCCGGCCAGCGCGACCAGGCCCAGGGCCCGCAGCGGGCGCCTGGTGACGAGCAGGGCGCCTGCCAGGGCCCAGGCCACCACCAGGACGGTTCGTACCACCTCCGCCGTAGTGAGGCCGTCCCGCCCGGTCAGGGCCAGAC
>JALYHF010000024.1 GCA_030776745.1 Actinomycetota bacterium
CCCAGGCCCTCCCGCACGTCGTGGAGGTGGCGGGCGGGCGCCGGGCGCACGGCGGCGGGGAGGGCCAGGGCGGCCACGAGAGCGGCCGAGGCGGCGAAGGAGGCGGCGTTGAGGGCGAAGGCGGGACCGGCCCCGGCAGTGGCCACCAGGACGCCGGCCAGCGGGGCCAGGGCGATCTGGGACACCACGGCGGCCGACCACAGCGCGGCGTTGGCCCCCACCACGTCCTCCTCGTCCACCAGGGCCGGCACCACGCTGGCCGCCGCCGGGTTGAAGAACACCGACAGCGACGACAGGGCGAAGGCGGCGGCGTAGATGGCCCACAGGTGGTCCTGTCCCACCACCAGGCCGACGGCCACCACGGCCCGCCCCGCGTCGGCGGCCACCATCACCCGCTGGCGGGGGAGGCGGTCCACCACGGCCCCGGCCACGAAGCCGAACAACAGCACGGGGGCGATCTCGAAGGCCACCGTGACACCGACCTTGACCCCCGAGCCTGTGAGGTCGAACACCAGCACCACCAGGGCCACCGAGTTGAAGGTGTCACCCCACCGGCTGATGGTCTGGGCCGCGAACAACCGTCGGAAGCCCGGAGCGGCGAGGGCGCGGCGCAGCGGCGATCCCTCGTGTCCCGGGGCCGGCCGAGCGGGCCCGGCGGGGCCCGTGGCGCCGCCGCCGTCGGCCTCGTCGGTCATCGGGGGCGACTGTACGCCGGGTGCTCCGGCGGCTTGGTCAGGGCGCGGTGAGGGCGCTGCGGACGGCCTCTCGCCCTTCGGCCACGCTCATGGCGGCCAGCTCCGGCAGGCTCCGCCCGAGCCCGGCCACCAGCACGTCGGCCACGAAGTAGCCCACCCGCCAGCGTCCCTCCACGAGGCCGGACCCGAAGAACGTCTCGCCGGCGGCCGGGTCGTCGAGCGAGTCGCGGAGGCGCTGCCACAGGTCGTCACGATGCTCTTGGCACCAGGGCAGCCACTCCTCGAAGCCGGCGTGGCCGTACCAGAAGTAGTCGTACTCGTCGCGGTCGGGAACGAGGGCTCTCGACGCCTGGATGGCCAGGCCTTCCGAGAAGGTGGTCCACGCCACGTCGTCCTCCGGTGGGGCCTGCCCCAGGGCGATCTCGTGCCAGGCGTGGCAGCCCTCGTGGGCCACCACCACCCGGGCCCCCTCGGCGGAGTTGAACCACTCGAGGCAGTGGAACAGGGCCACGTCCTCGCCCAGGCGGCCCACCGCGGCGTTGGTGGAGTACGGCCCGACCATGAGCACGTGCAGGGGACTCGGGCTCGCCGGCAGGCCCAGGGCCCGGCCCACGGCGGGGTCGAGCTCTTCGATGAGCTTGCGCACGACGGGCGCCGCCTCGCCGACCCGCTGGCGTACCTTCGAGAGCTCCCGGACCAGGGCGGCCCGTCCATCGGTGGCGGCATGCTCGGCGTAGAAGGCCTCGAACACCTCGGGGTGGGAGCCTTCGTAGCGCTCTCGCCACAGCTGTTCCCGCAGGACAGGGCTCTCGAGGAACGCCTTGCGGGCGAAGGTGTCGAAGTCCGACGCGGTGTCGAGGATGCGGGCCACCGGGCGATCTTGGGCTGCGGCGGCCCACATGGCAAGCGGGCCCTCAGGGGCCGGGCGCGGGCGGGGCCGGCAGGACCAGGATCTGGCCCGGGAACAGCAGGTCGGGGTTGGCGGGGTCTCGCAGCCGGGAGCGGTTGGCCGCCACCAGCGAGCGCCAGTAGGGGCCGGTCTCGGCGTGGGAGGGGGCGCGCCGCCAGGCGTCTGCCACCACCCGTTCGGCCACCGACCAGAAGTGATCGCCGGGCGCCACCGTCCACGTCGCCGCCTCCTGGTCCGGCCTCGGCGCGGGCGCAGCTGCCGGGGTCGGGGTCGGGGTCGGAGTCGCACCGTCGGGCAGGCGCCGCATGGTGAGCGGTGCCGTCGGGCCTTCGTCGCCGTGGTCGGGCAGGCGCCGCATCGTCTCGACGGCGGGGGCGGGACCGTCGCCCACCGCACCGGCGGTGCTGGCGGTGGCGGGAAGGGCGCCGGCGGCCAGGGACAGGCCCACGGCGCCGTTGACCAGGCGGCGCAGGGCGGGGACGGTGACCGCGTCGATCACCGCCAACGAGCGCAGCCGGAGCATGCGGGCGCCCGTGGCCAAGACGGTGGCGCCTAGCAGGTACCACGCCAGGGCCAGGGCGACCAGGCGGAGCACGGCGAAGGCCGCTTCCACGGGCTGGCGCTGCTCCAGCCAGCCGCCGAGGTCCCCGAGGCCACCGACTGGTGGGGGAGCCAGACTGCCGCCGGCGGCGTGGAGGGCGGCGACCGCCCCGGTGAGGAAGACCAGCCACCCCATCAGGGCGGCCCTCGCCCCACCGGCCCGGCTCATGGCCCCACCGCCGCTCCGTCCGTCTTCACGGCGGTCGACGGAGCGCCCGGCCTGGTCGCCTCGAGGTCGTCACAGCCGTCGCCGTCGGCGTCGTGAACCCGCAGTCCCGTGGCGCCCGGCACGCGGCCGAGGGGACGGGCGGGCACCTCGTGATCCTCGTCGGCCCACCGTTCGAAGGTCAGGATCTGTCCGCTGGACGGGCGAAGGAGGGCCACCGTGGGCCGCCCGGAGCAGGTCCAGTCCCCGGTCACCACGACGTCGCCCGGCTGCCCGACGGCGTAGCGCTTCCCGCCGAAGGTGAGCACACCGTCGTCGAAGTGGGGTTGCTCGAGGGGCCACACCCGCACGGCCGAGGGGGGCGGGGCAGTGACGGGGGCTGGGACCGGGGCCGGGGCCGGGACCGCGGGCGCCGGAGCGGCGCCGCCCGACGGGCCAGGGGCACCCTCCCAGGTCAGCACCACCGCCAGGCCCAGCACCGCTGCCGACGCCATCAGTGCTCCTGCCCGCCACGTGGGGCGGCGTCGTGGTGGCGGCCCGAGGGGCAGGAGAGGCGCCACGTCGAGGCGAGGAAGGCGAGCCGAGGGGACGCGCTCGTGCACGGCGGCGGCCAGGGCGCGG
>JALYHF010000025.1 GCA_030776745.1 Actinomycetota bacterium
GGCCGCCGGCGTAGCCGCGGGTGTGGCTGTCTCAGGTGTCCCTGCGGCACTCGGCGTGGCTGTTCCGGCGCCCGTCTGAGTCACCTTCCAGACCGCCCCCGTCTCTGGTGGGAACTCGTAGGGCACCTGGCCTTGCTCGGTGCGAACCTGGTTGACCCGCGCCACGCCGTAGTCGACGATGTACATCGCCCCGTCGGGACCGAACTTCACGTCAAACGGGCGCTCGATCCCCTCACCCAACGCATCCTGCTCCGAGGCCGGGCCGGGCTGCGCGTTGAAGACGAACGGTTCCACCTGCCCGGTCGCCGGGTCGATGCGCACCACCCGGTAGCCCGGGCGCTCATCCTGCAGCGGGTTGGTCTCCGGCGCTAAGTCACCCCACTCCGTCACGAAGAGTTGACCTGCGAACCCGCCCCACGAGTCAGGCGCCACGTCGAGCTTGGTCGGGGACGACTGGTAGTCGTGGAGGCCGAGGACGAGCGAGGGGTCCGGCGGTTTGAGCCCGCTCGCCTCGTGGTCGATCAGGAAGCCGAGTTCCTTGTCCTGCAACTCATCGCCAACGTACACCGGCGCCTGCAGCGCGTCAGGGACGTCGAACTTGGCGTCGGTCAAGGGCTCCAGCGCCGCCGAGTAGTCCGGCCAGCCGTACCAGGTGCCCTCCTCGACGCGGTAGGTGGCCTCGAATTCGTCTTGGACCGGCCGCGAACCGCGCACGTCGTAGCTGTTCGCCGACGCGAACATCTCCCCGTCCGCATCCCAGGCGAAGCCGATGACGTGGCGGAACCCCCAGGCGTACATCTCCAGCGTCCCCTCGGGGTCGTCCGGGTCGAAGGCGAGGATCGAGCTGCCGCACGGATCGGTGGCCTCGATCTCCTGGCCCGGCTCCGTCTCGGTCCCGAAGGGGACAAAGGCGCCGGTCCGCACCGTGTCGTCGGGGTCCTCGGTCCGGAAGTCGGGCGTCTCGAAGTTCTGGCCGGTGAGCACGATGTCCTGGCAGACCGTGGCGCGCAGGTCAGGGCTCCGCTCGACGAAGGGAGCGTTGTCGAGGCCGACGACCGCCGAGTTGGCCGCGCCGCCGGAGGCGACGTACAGCCGCCCGTCCGGGCCGAGCCGGATCTCGTCGAGGCTGTGCTCGGACTGGGCATCGACGATGCCGCTGAACAGCTGAGTGACCTCGCCATCGAGCGTCACGCGCGAGACGGCGCCCGTGCGGTCCTCGGCATCGCGGTGCGTCATGTAGAACGTCCCGTCGTGCCAGGTGGCACCGACCACCGAGTCCGCAATCCCCGCGTCAGTTAGGTTGACGACCTCAGACGCCTTTCCGTCTGCGACGCGCAGGATCCGCGCTGGCGGCGGCTCCTCCAAGAACTGACCGCCTGCCTCCACCACGTACATCTGACCCTGGTCGTCCCAAACGACGGACGTCGGGTAGGTGAGGCCGTCGACCACTCGCTCGATCTCGAACCCCTCCGGCAGCTCGACCAGCGGGAACTCGTCCCGTTGCGCCGCCGCCCGCTGCGATAGAAGCGCCGGCATCGCCAGGAGGGCGACGAGCATGAGGACCAGGGTTGCCGACATCCTGAATCTCATCGACCGTTCCTTTCCTTCTCGACGGCTGGCCGGTTAGACGCCGAACCGCTGGGTCCCCCTGACCAGAGCAGCCGGGGACTGGAGAAGTCCACCGACTGCTCCACGCAGATCAGGTGATCGGTCGAGTTAGGTTAGTAGGAATCAGCTGGTGTCGCCTTGGGCCGCTCCGTGCATGCCCCGCTCGTTGATACCACTCGGAGGGTTAGTCGTCGTCCACAGGGGTGGCGTCCGGGGTGCCTTCCTGCGCGCAGTCGACCACGTCGCCGCCGGGTTCCTGCTCGATCACGCCGGTGTCGTCGATCTCGCCGGGGCCGGGGTAGGTGATCTCCAGGCCGGCACCACCGATGATCCCGCGCTCCTCGAGCGAGGCCAGAAACTCGTCGATCGTGACGAACAGGAACGGTGCGAAGGCGAAGTTGTTGGCAGGCCGCACGCCAAGCGTGTAGTTGGCCAGCAACCGGTGTTCGGCCTCTTCCGCGGCGTACTGGAAGCTGACCTTGGCAAGGTCCGGCCGCTCCAGCTCGGTGAAGACCGCCATCGCGGCGACCTGCGCCGCGATCTCCGCCGCTTCCTGCTCGACAACCGCCGCGAAGAAGGCCTCGAAGCTGGTCAGGAACTCCTCCGGCACCGTAAACGTATCGACGAGCGCTTCTCCGCCGGCCGCCTCGAAGGCGTCGAGGTGAAACTGCTCCTGAGCGCGTGCCGCCGTCACGACGGCGACGACGTTCTCGGGGAACTCCTGGTCGAAGTTGCCCTCCTCGTTGCTCGCCAGCGCCTCGCCGAGGAAGGTCACGCCGAACCGCTCGGTGGTCGCCGTGATGTCGAGGATGTCTTGGATCGCCTCCGACTGCGCCGCCTGCGAGCGGAGGAAGGCCAATTGGGCAACTGTGAATCCCGCTGCCCCGACGCCGGTGCTGCGAAGCAGGGTGCGCCGCGAGAGGCGCGAGGCGATCATGCTGTGGACCGCATCCATTCCTTGTCACTCCTCACTCTGTCCGTGTGTCCCACGCCCCGGTCGTTGTTACACCAGGTCTTCAACACCGGTCGGGTCGATCTCGCCAGGGCCGGGGAACTCGATCTCGTCGCCATCGCCGCCGATGAAGCCGAGGTCTTCGAGCAGCGCCGCCGCCTCGCCGACGCTGGTGAACAGCGCGCGCTCGAAGGCGACGTCGTTGGGCGGGCCCTCGAGGATGCCCTCCTCGATCGCGAAGAAGCGAAGGCCGACCCGGTGCTCGGCCTCGACCGCGCCGATCTGGAGCGCGATCTGGGCTAACTCAGCCTCGCCGAGGAGGGTGAACTCCTGGGCGGCCGCGGTATAGGCGGCGATGAACGCCTCCTCCAGCTCGATCAGCGTCGTAAAGAACACCTCGGGGTCGGTGAGGAGCTCAGGGTCCGGTACGGTGAACGTGGTCGTCAGCGGCTCCGCGCCGCGCTCGATCAGAAGGTCGAAGTGGGCCTGCTCGGCGGCACGCGCCGCCGTCAGCGTCCCGACGACCTCCTCGTTCAGGGCCAAGTCGCCCGCCTCGGCGCTCGCCAAGGCCTCGCCAAGAAATGTCACGGCGAAGGCTTCAGCCGTCACCGCGATGTCGATGATCTCCTGGACGCTCTCACATCCCGATTCCTGGAAGCTCCGACGCCGCGCGGTCGCGAGCCCAGCGGTTCGTACATTGCTTGTCATGCTCTTCGACTCCTTTCAATCGATGCGGTTACGGGGGCTGTGCTCAGGTGGTCGGGGTTTCCTGCTTGCCCATGATGGCCGGCTCATCGGGGTCCGCCGTCTCCCCTTACACAACCTCGAACTGCTAGGCCGGAGTGCAGGCTTGGCTAGCTGGGCTTGTGGCGCGGTTACCCTGGGTCCACGAGGACGAGTTCGCCGCACCTATCCGCTCGACGATCCCTTGTTACTGTCTGTCACCAGATCCTTGACCTTCCCAACCGTCTGTTGCCCAAGGATCGCTGCTCCAATGACGCGCTGGTCCTCATCCTCGGTCCCACCATCGGGCACGGCAAACTGCAAGCCCTCGGCATACGGGGCAGCACGACCAAGGGTGTATGCGACCATGATCTCCCCGAACTTCGTCCGCGCTTCGTCGACGGTGGTCTTGCCCGTGACGATGTCGTGCATCAGGTTGAGGGTGATCGTGTTGGCCGCCTCCGAGTCGCAGCGGGCTGCTGCCTCACCGGCCGTCCGGTCCACGAGGCAACTGCCGTCGAAGCGAGCGACATCGTCGAACTTCTCCGGCGGGACCCGGTAGTCGATGACCTGCGTCAGGAAGTCGCTGTGCGGGGCGGGAAAGTTGTGCGTTACCACGTCGCTGGTGACGACGATGCGCTTCCAGGTTCCGCGTCGATACCAGAACAGCTTCGTCGTCGTCGCCTCGTTCGGCGGCCCGTACTGCGCCAGCATCTGTCGGGCTCCCCGTTGCGGGGCATCGGGCCAGTCGGCGATCAGTTGCTCCACGGTGGCGAGGTCCACGGTGGATTGCGTTCCGGCCTCGGTCTCGTGCTCGCCTTCGGCCTGGTGCGCCACCGCGTCCGCCATCGCGCCGGCCAGGGTGGCCATGCGCTCGCCGGTCGTCAGGTCCTTGGCCCCTTGCTCGTGTTCGCCCACGACCTTCTGTTGTCCTCCTTCTCATTGTCGATCCGCACCGGCGTAGCGGAGGCGGCCGGTGCCGGTCCTGCGTTGGGTGCGGCCGTCAATCACCAGCCTCATCCCGTCTTGGGTCACCACACCAAGTCGTATCAGCGTCAGTCGCTCTATCGATCGTGAGGTCCTCAATCCCCGTCGGTGCGAGCGTTCTTAACCTGCTCATCCATGCCGTTGGTGCCGCGCCACGACCTGCTCTGCATCGCCGCTGCCATGGAGCCCTGTTGGCGGTAAACGTTTGGGAACAATTTGGTGAACAAATGGTGAACGCGAGACGGGAGGGGAAGGCTCATCTCTTGGCGCCGTCGGGGCCGCCGCCAATCCCCGGTAGCCCCGCTGGCCGATAGCCCTGCGGGGACAAGCCAGCACGTCTCCGGCATGAGCCGCTTCAGCGCAGACCCGACCGGACGGCGTACTGCTAGCGTGGCGTGGTAGAGCCGGCGGGCGGCGCGGTTCCTAGAGGACTGCCGATCAAGGCTCAGCAGCTATGAGCGGGTGATGAAGCGGTAGCCAATGCCTCGGATGGTGTAGATGTACCGAGGGTCTTCGGCGTCGTCGCCAAGCTTGGTGCGGAGCCGCCGCACGAAGACCTTCAGGTGCTGGGGAGCTGCGACATACATAGGCCCCCAGACCTGCTCAAGCAGGACTGCATGCGGCACCAC
>JALYHF010000026.1 GCA_030776745.1 Actinomycetota bacterium
CCCCGTACCCCCGCCCGGCGCCGGACCACCGAGACGACCAGGGCCAGGGCGGCGCCCACCGCCACCAGGGCCGCCGCCACGTCGCGCCCGGGCACGGGCTCGAGACGCCGCCCGGCCAGCACCGCCCCCGTGGCCATGACCAGGTAGGTCCCCCGGAGCAGCCAGCCGTAGCCGAGGCCGACCTCTCGGCGGCGGGAGGTGACCCACAAGAACAGCAGGCCACCGGTGGCCCACTGCAGCAGGACGGTGGCGGCGTCGAGTCGGATCACAGCAGCCCCACCCTCTCAGGAGGGCCAGGGCGGTGCGAGTCGGCACGGCCCCGCGGGCTGGCGGGGCCGGCCGGGAGGTGGCCGACCGGCTCCGCGCCTGCCTTACCCGTCGATCCCGCCGCTCGCCCGCAGCGCCTCGGCGAAGAGCTCGGCCACGGCGCGATGACCGGCGGTGCTCGGGTGAAAACCGTCGCCGCTGATCAACGAAGCGGAGATCCCAGCCTTCTGGGCGGCCAGGGCGCCGGCGTGGAGGTCCACCAGCACGGCGCCCTCGCGCCACACCACCCGAGCGATGGCGGCGTTGTAGGCGTCGATCACGGCGTCCACCTCCCGCTGCCACGGCAGCCCGCGGCCGGGCGGACAGCCCGTGGCCGCAGCTGGAGGGGCTGGTGGGCAGGCGGCGTAGACCGGGAGCAGGCCGGGAGCGGGCGTGTTGGCCACCAGCACGCGCGTGGCGCCGCCTCTGCGCAGCGCGTGCACCAGCTCGCCGAGCTGGTGCTCGTAGTCGTCGGGCCGCACGCCGCGGAGCAGGTCGTTCACGTTGAGCCAGACGGTGGCGAGCGTCGGGTGCTGGGCCAGCGCCTCCGGCAGCTCGAGGCGCAGGGCGTCGGCCACCGTGGCGCCCGGGATGCCCAGGTTCACGAACCGGGAGCCGGGCGGCAGGGCGCTGCGGTGCAGGACCTGCGGCCAGGCCTGCTCGAGCGGGCGGTCGGCGCCCACCCCGACCGACTCGCTGGCCCCCACGGCGACGTAGACGGGCTGATGCCTCTTGAGGGTCGGGGCGGGAGCGGCATCCCCCTCGGCGTCGTCGGGCCCGTCCCGGCAGGCGCCACCGGCCAGGGCCAGGCCGGCCACGAGGGCGGCGAGGTTGCGCCAGATGCCCGAGCGCCGCGTTCTCGACACAGGCCCACCGTAGCCGTGGGCCAAATCGTTCCAGAAGCCGGTGTGCCCGGCCCGCCCTTCGGGCAGGAACAGGGCCGCATGCCGGCGGGACGACCAGCGCACGACCTCGCCGCCGCCGCCCGACGGCGGCCACGGCGGCGTCTGCTCGGCCTCGGAGCGGCGGGCGCAGCCGTCGCACTGTGGGCCTCCTGCAGCACGCGGACGGCTCCCGACCCCGGGCAGGGCGACGAGGCGGAGACGCCGGGCCCCGGGCGGCTCACCGCTCGGCCGGCCCCGCCCGTGGAACCCGGGCCGCCGCCGGGCGTCCACCCCCTCGGCCTCGGCTCCGGGCGGGACGGTCTGGTGTACGTGCCGGCCGGCTACCGGTCCGACCATCCGGTGCCCCTGGTGGTGCTGCTGCACGGCGCCGGTGGCACCGCCCAGCACGGCCTCGACCTCCTCCGGCCCCTGGCCGACCAAGCCGGTGTCCTGCTTCTCGCCCCAGAGTCTCGCCTCTCGACGTGGGACGTGATCCTCGGGGGCTTCGGCCCGGACGTGTCCTTCATCGACAGCGCCCTGGACCGCACCTTCCGTCGCTTGGCGGTGGACCCCGAGCGCGTCGCCGTCGGCGGCTTCTCGGACGGCGCCTCCTACGCCCTCTCCATCGGGCTGACCAACGGCGACCTCTTCCACCAGGTGATCGCCTTCTCGCCCGGGTTCGCCTCCCCGGCCGAGCGGCGCGGCTCGCCCCGCCTCTTCATCTCCCACGGCACCGGGGACACCGTGCTGCCCATCGCGTCCACCAGCCGCCGGATCGTCCCCAGGATGCGGAGGGACGGCTACGAGGTGACCTACCGGGAGTTCGACGGTCCCCACGCCGTGCCACCGGAGATCTCCCGCGAAGGGCTGGCCTGGTTCCTGGGCGGGGAGGCGTAGCAGGGGCGCGGCCTCGCTCGGCGGTCGCAACCGTGGGAACGTCGCCTATCCTCGGGCGGAGCAACAGCGGCTGCACGACTGGAGGCGGCGAGATGCGAACGGACGAGATCGTCGAGGTGATCGAGGTGGAGCCGGTCTGGGCCGGCGCCCCCACCCCAGGAACCGTCCCCGTCGAGGCCCCTGCCGGCGTCGACGGTCCGGCCGGCGCCGGCGAGGGTCGTCCGGACGGAGCACGGAGGCGCGCCGAGCTGCGCTGATCGTCCGTGCCTCCAGCGATCGACGGTTCTGCCATGGGGTCGGGCCGCGAGAGGGCGACCCCCGATGGCCCCGCCACCGTCGTGGCCATGGACCCGTTGCCGGCAAGGAAGCTGGCCCAGGTCGTCCTCACGCCGGACGCCTCCTCGGCCGCCTTCGCCGGCGTGGTGCACCCAGAGGTGCCCTACGGGGCCGACGCCCGCTTCTGGTGCCCGAACGGGCACGACCGCATCGAGCCCGCCTGTGCCTGCGGCTTCTACGCGGTGGACGGCGACCGGCCCCTCCCCCAGAGCCTGGTCCTGGCCGCCACCTGCCACGTCGAGCTGGCCGGTCGGGTGGTGCGCCACCCCGACTGCCTGCGAGGCGAGCTGCTCCGGGTCCTGCGGGTCGTCGTCGACCGCTGGTGCGCCTGGTGCACGGGGCGGGCCACCGGCCTGGCCCCCGTCACCTCCAGCTGGCGTGGGCTTCCCCCCGGCTGGTGGCGGGCCCTGCCCGTGTGCTCCGTCCACGCCCAGAGGCAGGAGGTGGTGGTCCGACCCGGCCACCTGGCGTCGCTCCTCGCCACCGAAGTGGGCTGGAGCGACAACCCCACCTCCCGCGCCGCCGCCTCGCTCAGCCGGGCCGGGATGACGCCCGGACGCCCGGCGCGGTGGCGCAGGGTCAGGACGTGACCTCCCTGGCCGTGTGCGGGCTGGGGCAGATGGGTGTGCCGGTGGCCACCCGCCTGCTCGAGGCTGGCCACGACGTGGTGGTGTGGAACCGCACGGCCGAACGGGCCCGCGCCCTTGTGGAGCACGGCGCCGAGCAGGCCGCCTCGCCGGCCGAGGCGGCCGCCGGCGCAGAGGTCGTGCTGACCATGCTGGCCACCCCGGCCGCCCTCGAGGAGGTGACCTTCGGCCAGGCCGGCCTGGCCGCCGGCCTGGCCGACGGGTCCACCCTCATCGAGATGTCCACCGTCGGGCCCGGCGCCGTCCGAGCCCTGGCCGGGCGCCTGCCCGGTGGCGTGCGGGTGCTGGACGCCCCGGTGCTGGGCAGCGTCGCCCAGGCCACCGACGGGACGTTGAAGGTTTTCGTCGGCGGGGACGGCGAGGTCTTCGAGAGCTGGCGACCGGTGCTGGAGCAGCTGGGCCGCCCGGTCCGTTTCGGTCCCCTCGGGGCCGGGGCGGCCATGAAGCTGGTGGCCAACTCGGTCCTCGGGGTGCTCATGACCGGGCTGGGCGAGGCGCTGGCCCTGGCCGACGCCCTCGGCCTGGACCAGGCCCAGGTGCTCGACGCGCTGGCCGAGTCGCCCATCGGCGCCACGGTGAAGAGCAAGCGGTCCAACCTGGAGAGTGGCGCCTACTCCCCCAACTTCAAGCTGGCCCTGGCCCTGAAGGACCTCGGCCTCGTCACCGAGGCGGCCGGCAGCGCCGGGGTAGACCTGCGCCTGGCGCCGGCCGCCCAGACCTGGTTCCAGGAGGCGGCCGACGCCGACATGGGCGAGCTCGACTACTCGGCGGTGATCGCCCACCTCCGCGGGGCGCGGCCATGAAGGCGGGCCCGGCGGGGACCGGCCTCGCCGTCCCGGGCTAGACGACGAGGAGGCTGGGCATCGCGCCGGCGCCGAAGGCCGACGCCGGGCGCCCGAGCCTGTGGCGGATGCTGTGGCGGGGCGCCCGCCGGCGCTGCCCGCGCTGTGGCGCGGGCGGGGCCTTCGCCACGTGGTTCCGCCTGGCCGAGCGCTGCCCCTCCTGCCGCCTGCGCTTCGAGCGCGAGGGCGACTTCTTCCTGGGCGCCTACGTGATCAACCTGGCCGTCACCGAGGGCCTGCTCGCCCTCGCCCTGCTCGCCTACGCCGTGCGGGCCGTGGCCGAGCCCGGCACCTCCTCGGTGCCCGTGCTGGTGGTGGCGGTCGTGGTCTCGGTGGCCGCGCCGGTGCTGTTCTTCCCGTTCTCCCGCACCATCTGGGCGGCCATCGACCTGGCCACGCGGCCGGTGCCGCCCGACGACCCCTACGCTGACCCACCGAGGGAGGGCTCATGACGACCGGCGAGGCGGCGAGAGGGTGGTTCTGGTGCACCCGCCACAACCGGGCCGAGGAGGCGGACGAGGCCTGCCCCCCCGACGACCGGCTCGGCCCCTACGAGTCGAAGGAGGCGGCCGAGCACTGGCGCGAGCGCGCCGAGGCCCGAAACGAGCGCTGGGAGGAACAAGACCGCGAGTGGAGCGGCGAGGACGGTCAGTAGAAGTCGGGCATCCACGGCGTCTGGCCGGCGAAGGCGGCGTCGAGGGAGGCGTCGTCGGTGGCCGAGCCGCCATGAAGCAGCCCTGCCGCCCGCAGTGACCCGGCGCTGACGTAGCCGGAGTACAGCGAGGACAGGGCCCCGATCCCGACCTGCACGTCTCCGTCACCGCCCTGCTCGGCTCTTCCCTCGCCCCCCTCGACGGCCAGCCGCCAACGGCCCTGGTTCCACGGGCACCAGGCGTCGTGCACCTCGAGGTCGACGGCCACCCGGACCCCGGGCCGGTAGCCCCTGGCCGCCACGGCGCCGGGGAGGTCCACGACCCGCAGCATCCAGCGCAGCTCGCCGGCGGGCTGGAGGTCCTGGTCCGGGAGGACCAGCAGGAGAGGGTGCTCGGGAGGGCCCACCACCTCGACGGTCTGGGCCTGGGTGGACGACGAGCCGAGCAGGCGCCACAGGGCGCCGGTCGCCGCCGGCGAGGAGGCGACCACCTCTGTGGCCACGATGTCGTAGCCCCAGCGGCGCACCGTGGCCCGGTGGTCGTAGGTGAGGTACCCCTCGACGCCGCCACCGTCGCCGTCGACCACGTAGACCTGGCGCTCGTCGAAGGGCTTCTCGAGGATCCGCCGCCACCAGGCCTCGGAACGGTCGAGCCAGCCGTCGATCTGGGACGCGACCCGGCGGTAGCACGCCTTCATGGCGGCGATGTCGCTCCGGGTGGCGCGGCGCACGAGCACGCCGGTCGGGGCCGGCAGGGTCCGCAGGGTTCGGGTGGGGACCGTGCGCCGCCCCCACACCCCGGCCAGCTCGAAACCCAGGGCGCGGTACAGACCCGTCGACGCCGGGAACAAGCCGGCGATCCATTCACCCCGCCGACGCAGCTCCTCGAAGTGGGCGGCGGTGACCTGTGAGCCCAGGCCGCGCCCGCGGTGCTCCGGCGCCACACCGACCGCCGAGTAGCCGGCCAGCGGCACGGCCCGGCCCCCGAAGAACTGCCCGAAGGGGCGGATGCGCGAGAACGCCACCACCTCGCCGTCCACCACCGCCACTCGGGTCCGCTCGGGGTCGAGGTCGTCGCGGAAGCGGTCGAGGTCGGCCTCCGACCACCCGAAGGAACGGCACAGCAGGTGCCAGGCCTGCTCCACCTCGCCGTCCCCGGACAGGGTCCGCAGCTCCACGTCCACCCGGTGAGGGTAACGGCGCCCCCACCGTGGCGGCCCCACCGTGGCGGCTCTGCCGCCGCGCCGGCGCGATCCGTCAGGACGTGACGACGGCCAGCTCGTGGGGCACGGCGTTGAGCGGCTCCGGCCCGGCCTCGGTGGCCACCACGATGTCCTCGATGCGGGCCCCCCACCGGCCCTCGAGGTAGATGCCCGGCTCCACCGAAAAGGCGTGGCCGGCGGCCAGCGGCTCGGCGTTGCCGCTGACCAGGTACGGGTCCTCGTGCTCTTCCAGGCCGATGCCGTGTCCCGTGCGGTGGATGAAGTGAGGGCCGTAGCCGGCGTCGGCGATGATGCCGCGAGCCACGGCGTCGACCTCTTCGCAGGGCGTGCCCACCAGGGCCGAGCGGACGGCCGCCGCCTGGGCCCCGTGGAGCACGGCGTACAGCTCGGAGAAGGCGTCGGGTGGCTCGCCGGTGAACACGGTGCGGGTGATGTCGGAGCAGTAGCCGTCGAGGGTGCCGCCGAAGTCGCACACCACCGCCTCCCCGGGCCCGATCCGCCGGGAGCCGGGCTCGTGGTGGGGGCTGGCCGAGTTGGGACCGCTGCCCACGATGGCGAAGTTGACCCGCTGATGTCCCTCGGCCCGGAGGCGGTGGCCGATGTCGGCCGAGACCTCGGCCTCGGTGCGGCCCACCAGGGCGATGTCCCCGTGCTGCAGCTGGGCCGCCACCCGGTCGGCGGTCGCGCCGGCCCGCCGGAGGGCGGCGACCTCGGCCTCGTCCTTGACCGCCCGCAGCGGAGACGTCACCTCCGACGCCGGCCTCCACTCGGCCGGGAGGACGGCTTGGAGGCGGAGGAGGAACACGGCCCACGTGCGGTCGGAGATGGCCAGTCGGCGCCGGCCCCTCGCCAGCCCGGCCACGATCTCCACCGGGTCCTCGGTCTCCGACCAGGCCCGCACCGAGAAGAGGGCGCGGTCCTCCTCCACCCTCGGCGCCTCCAGCTGCGGCACCACCAGGGTGGCGTCGCCGTCGGCCGGGAGGACGAGCATGGTGAGCCGCTCGAGGGGCATGGCCTCGTAGCCCGTCAACCACGGGAGGTCGGCACCCAGCGACACGAGAAGGGCGTCGACGCCGACCTCGTCCATCCGGGACCGAACCCGGGCCACACGGTCTGCCCGCGTCATCCCACCTCGGCCGGAGCCGGCCCGGCCGCGGCCTCGGCCGCCCTCCCGGCGTGGTAGCTCGAGCGGGTGAGGGGCGAGGCCTGCACGTGGGCGAAGCCCATGGCCGCACCCGCCTGGGCCAGCGCGGTGAACTCGTCGGGGTGCCACCACCGCGCCACGGGCAGGTGGTGCGAGGTGGGCCTGAGGTACTGGCCCAGGGTGACGATGTCGACCCCCACGGCACGCAGGTCGGCCAGAGCCCCCAGCACCTCGTCCTGGCTCTCCCCCATCCCCAGGATCAGGCCCGACTTGGTGACCAGTCCGGCGTCCTTGGCCCGGCCCAGCACGGCCAGGCTCCGGGCGTAGGACGCCGAGGGGCGCACCGCCCGCTGCAGGCGGGCCACCGTCTCCAGGTTGTGGTTCACGACGTCGGGGCGAGCCTCGAAGATGGTGCCCAGGGCGTCAGGGTCGCCCTTGCAGTCCGGGATGAGGACCTCGACGGCGGTCCCCCGGCAGCGGCGGCGTACGGCGCCCACCGTGGCGGCGAAGGCCGAGGCCCCGCCGTCGGCCAGGTCGTCGCGGGCCACGGCGGTGACCACGGCGTGGCCG
>JALYHF010000027.1 GCA_030776745.1 Actinomycetota bacterium
CACCAGGGCCGACGCCCGGCCCGCCGGTCTCCGGGCCCCTCGAGGCGGCCATGAAGGAGCTCCAGGCCTTCGTGGAGCGCGAGCGCGGCCTGGCCTTCAAGCGGCCGGTGAAGGTCTCCCTCCTCGCCGACGCCGCCTTCGACGCCCGCATCGTCAGCACCGACGAGGAGGCCAGGAAGGAGGTGGCGGACGCGCAGGCCGTGCTGCAGGCCATGGGCCTGTTGCCCGCCGGCGTCGACCTGTGGAAGGCCGTCGTGAAGTTCGTGGAGGGCGCCGCCCTCGGGTTCTACGACGCCAGCACCGACGAGCTGGTGGTGCGGGGGGCCGAGCCGACGCCCTTCGTGCGCACGACGCTGGTCCACGAGCTGACCCACGCCCTCGAGGACCAGCACTTCGACCTCGACCGGGCCGACCTGGGCGACGAGGCGGCCGTCGGCTTCGAGTCCCTGGTGGAGGGCAGCGCCCTGCACGTCGAACGGCGGTACCTGACGTCGTTGTCGGCGTCCGAGCGGCGGAAGGTGGAGGAGGAGGAGGAGGGCCGGGGGCCGGGACCGCCGGCCGACGTCCCCGCCGTGGTGGAGGAGGCGTTCGGCTTCCCGTACACCTACGGCCCCGCCCTCGTCCGTTCCCTGCTGCTGGTCGGTGGGCGAGCCCGCCTCGACGCCGCCTACGCCGATCCGCCCCTCAGCTCCGAGCAGGTCCTCGACCCTGGGCGGTACCTCCGCGGTGACCGGCCCCGGCCCGTGCCCGTCCCCCGCGCCGACGCGCCGCCGTTCGACGACGGCGAGATCGGCCGGCTGTTCCTCGAGCTGATGCTCGACGCCCGGCTGGGGAGGGCGCAGGCCTCGGAGGCGGCCGTCGGGTGGGGGGGCGACCGGTACGCGGCGTGGAAGGACGGTCGCCGCACGTGCGTGCGCATGGACTTCGTCATGGACACGCCGGCCGACGCAGACCAGCTGGCCCGGGCCCTGTCCAGCTGGGCGGCCACGCGCCGCGGCTCGGCCTCGTCGTCGGGAACCTCCCTCACCACCTGCGGCTGAGCGGCCGCGGCCGGCGCCGCCCCTCAGTGGTCGCGGCCGGCGGCGTAGTGGGCCAGTTGGGCCAGCTCGGACCGCGCCACCTGGCCGAGGGGACCGTCGACCACGGGCACGGCGTCGAGGGCCGTGAGGGACTGCTCCAGGAGCCGGTCGACGGCCCGCTCCACCTCGGCGCGGGCCCCGGTCTCCTCCAGCACCGTCTGCAGGTCGCCCACCTCGGCCGGCGAGAGGTCGCTGGCACCGAAGCGATCGAACAGCAGCTTGGCCGCCGCCCCGTCGGCGGCGGCGGCGGCGAAGGCGTACAGGGCGGTGGGCTTGCCCTCGCGCAGGTCCTCGCCCACCGGCTTCCCGGTCAGGGCCGGGTCGCCGAAGGCCCCGAGGAGGTCGTCGCGCAGCTGGAAGGCCTCGCCCAGCGGGTTCCCGTAGGCCGAGAGGGGCCCGGCCAGCTCGGCCATCCGGCCGGCCAGCGCGGCGCCGAGGTGCAGGGGCCGCTCGATGGTGTACTTGCCGGCCTTGTACTGGGAGATGCGCCTGGCCTGCTCGAGGCCGACGCCGCCCCGCACGGTGCCGAGCAGGTCGAGGTACTGCCCGAGGTTCACCTCCAGGCGCAGGTCGGTGAACACGTCGATGGCGGCTCTCGGGGCGTCGGCCAGCAGGACGTCGGCGTACACGAAGGCCAGGTCGCCCACCAGGATGGCCACCCCCTCCCCGAAGCGCCGCCCCTCCCCTCGCCACTCCCCGGCGGTGTGGCGGGACTCGAAGGCGAGGTGCACCGTGTCGAGCCCCCGCCGGCGCAGGGAGCCGTCCATCACGTCGTCGTGGATGAGGGCGAAGGTGTGGAGCAGCTCCAGGGCGCCGCCGGCGTCCACCACGAGCGGGTTCTCGGGGTCCCCGCCCGCCCCCACGAAGGCCCAGTGGCAGAAGGCCGGCCGCAGGCGCTTCCCGCCGGCCATGACCAGGCGGTGCATGATGCGGAGCGGGTCGTCGAGATCGGCGTCCAGGGCCGCCCAACGGGAGGACTCCTCCTCGAGGAGGGCGTCGATGCGGGCGTCGACCCGGCGGGCGATCCAGCGCAGGGACTCCGGTGCGGGGGGCACGGCCACCTTTCGAGCCTAGGGGGGTGCCCGGATGACGCCGCCGCCGGGGGCTCGAACTCGGCGTTCCCCTCGGGCACAATGGAGCTGGTGGCCCCCGGTGGCGGGCGGCCTTCCGCCGGCGGTAGCCGGGAAAGGTGGTCGTCAAATAGCCAGCACGACAACAGCGGCGGCGCCCGAGCGCCCGGCCTCGTCGGGTGCCCAGGAGCGCCAGGACGCCGGAGGCACCGGGGCGGGCGGGCGGCGCGGGGGGAGGGACTGGGCCTTCTCGGCCTTCTTCGCCCTCTTCGTCGGCTTCGCCGGGGCGGTGCTGGCCCTGGGTGCAGGGGCGGCGGCGGCGGCCGGCTCGCCGGGGCTCCACGACACCTTCCACGAGTGGGGGCTGCAAGACAGCCTGGTGGGACGCGTCGGGCAGCGCATGGCCGAGGCCGCCCACACGTCCGAGGGCTGGTACCAGCTGGCCCTCGACTACGTCTTCAGCCTGTTCAACCTGGGCCTGGCCCTGTTCCTGTTCTGGCTCCGCCCCCGCGACCGCACCGCCCGCCTCCTGGCCCTCGGGATGGCGGGGACGGCGGCCGTGTTCAACCTGCAGGCGCTCGCCGTCTACGAGGCGCTGCCCGCCACCCTCGTCGAGGAGCTCTCCCACGACGCGTTCCACGTGGTGGCCGCCGTCGCGTACGTCTGCGCCCTCCTCCTGTTCCCGGACGGCCGGCTCGTGCCCCGCTGGCCGGCCGGGCGCCTGGCCCTGTTCTGGGCCGCCGTCACGCCGGTGCTGGCGCTGTTCGCCTACCTGGTCAGGGGAAGCTCCCGCACGGTCAGCCTGGTGATGTTCTTCGGCCTGCTCACCCCCATCACCGGCGTGGCCTCCCAGGCCTACCGCTACCGGCGCTCTCCCGGCCCGGTGGAGCGCCAGCAGTCCCGCCTGCTGTTCTGGGCGCTGACCCCGGCCCTGCTGGTCGGCCTGTTCGCCCTCACCGCCGGGATCCGCAACGCGGCGTCCCCCGCCTTCGAGGGCCGGGCCCTCGTGGTCCTGCCCGAGGCCATCTTCCGCGTCTTCCAGCCCGTCTTCAGCATCATCCCCATCGCCTTGTTCATGGGGCTCCTGCGCTACCGGCTCTGGGACATCGACCGGGTCATCAACCGCACGGTGGTCTACGGCGTCCTGGCCGGCTTCGTCAGCGCCGTCTACGTGGCCGTTGTGGTGGGGGTGGGCAGCCTGGTGGGCGCCCAGCAGGACGGGAACCTGGTCCTGTCCATCGCCGCCACGGGCATCGTGGCCGTCGCCTTCCAGCCCGTCCGGGAGCGGGTGCAGCGCCTGGCCAACCGCCTGGTCTATGGCGAGCGGGCCACGCCCTACGAGGTCTTGTCGGAGTTCTCGGAGAAGGTGGCGGAGACGCCGGCCACCGAGGAGCTCCTCGGGCGGATGGCCCGGATCCTGGCCGAGGGGACGGCCGCCCGCCGGGCCGACGTCTGGCTCAAGGTGGGAGACGAGCTGCGCCGGGCGGCGTCGTGGCCCGAGGACGACGGCTCCCTGCCCGAGCCCCGGCCCTTCGTCGGCCCCGACGTCCCCCCCATCGACGGCGTCGACCGGGCCGTGGCCGTGCGCCACCAGGGTGAGGTGCTCGGCGCCCTCACGGTGACCAAGCCGCCCAACGAGCCGCTCACCCCGACCGAGGACAAGCTCCTGTCGGACCTCGGCCGCCAGGCCGGCCTGGTCCTGCGGAACGTGCGGCTGACGGCCGACCTGCTGGCCCGCCTGGAGGAGCTGCGGGCCTCCCGCCAGCGCCTGGTGGCGGCCCAGGACGAGGAGCGGCGCCGCATCGAGCGCAACCTCCACGACGGCGCCCAGCAGGAGCTGGTGGCGCTGATGGTGCAGCTCCGGCTGGCCGCCCAGATGGCCGAGGAGCTCGACGAGCCGGGGCGGGCGCTGGCCGGCCTGCTGGACCAGCTCAAGGCCCAGACGGCGGGCGCCCTGGAGAGCCTCCGGGACCTGGCCCGGGGCATCTACCCGCCGCTGCTGGCGGCCGAGGGCCTGCCCGTGGCCCTGTCGGCCCAGTGCCGCAAGGCCACCGTCCCCGTGGAGGTGGAGAGCCGGGACGTCGGGCGCTACCCCCAGGAGACGGAGGCCGCCGTCTACTTCTGCTGCCTGGAGGCGCTCCAGAACGTGACCAAGTACGCCGGTGCCTCGAAGGCCGTGGTGCGCCTCGAGCACGAGGACGGCACGCTGCGCTTCAGCGTCGAGGACGACGGCCGCGGCTTCGACCCGGCGTCCACGCCCAGGGGATCGGGCTCCCAGAACATGGCCGACCGCCTGGAAGCCCTCGACGGAGGCCTCGAGATCGTCTCGGCCGTCGGGCGGGGGACCACCGTCAAGGGCCGCGTCCCGGCGCCGCCCTCGTCGGGCCCTCCGGCCACCTAGGCGACCGGCTCGGGCGCGGGCGTCGGCTGGGCGCCCCGGGCGTCGAGCCATCGGGTCAGCGGCCGGGCCACGGCGTGGCCCACGCCCAGCACGGCCGCCCCGCCCACGGCGTCGAGCACGAAGTGGTTGGCCGTCACCACGATGGCGAACAGGGTGAGGAAGGGGTAGGCCACGACGGCGGCCCTGCTCCAGCGGCTCCGGAGCGCGGGGGCCAGGACCAGCGTGCACCACGACGACCAGGCGAAGTGCAGGCTGGGCATGGCGGCGTACTGGTTGGACACCTTGGCCACCGCCCCGGACTCGAACGACCACAGCCCACCGACGACGCGCAGCGTGTCCACGAAGCCGTAGCCGGGCGGCAGCAGCCGGGGGGGCATGAGGGGGTAGAAGGCGAAGCCGAGCAGGGCCAGCGCCGTCGTGCAGGCCAGGGTGTTGCGCCACAGGGGGTAGCGCTCGCTCATCCGCTTGAAGAGGTACACCAGGACCGCCACCGTCACCACGAAGTGGGCGGTGCCGTAGAACACGTTCCAGAAGGAGATGAACCACCGCCACGGCAGGAACCAGTCCTGGATGGTCTCCTCGTGGTAGATGCCGAGCAGGCGCTGCAGGCCGATGACCTGCTTGGCGTGGCGGAACGCCTCCCGGCTGGAATCCGAGGCCACGCCCTGGTTGCGGATGAGGGTGTACACGCCGTAGAAGGCCAGGACGTAGAGGACCTCGCGCCACCACCGCAGCCGGGGCCCGGGAGCGGGAGCCCCCGCCGCAGCGGCCGCCACGCCTGGCGACGCCTGGGGGACGGGGCCCGAGCCCTCCGCTCCCTCGCCCCTCACGCCACCACGCGGGCGGGCCTGCGGGCCACAGCGAAGGCGGGGGCACCCATGAGGCTGACGGCCAGGTTCAAGAAGTAGATCAGCAGCCCCAGGGCGAAGGCCTCGGCCTGGGGGACGCCGAGGGGGTGGAGGAAGAACACCAGGGCCGCCTCCCGGGTGCCCAACCCGCTGACGGTGACGGGCAGCACCTGGATCATGGCCACCACGGGGAAGAAGGCCAGCATGGCGGTCCATCCCACGTGCAGGCCCAGGGCTTGGGCGGCCAGGAAGGCGGCCAGCACCATGGACAGCTGGTAGGCGAAGCCCACGGTGAGGATCTCGAAGGCCAGAGCAGGATGGCGCCGGGCCCGTTCGAGGCCGAGGCGGAGGGCGTCGGTGAACCGCCGCCAGCCCTCCCGGTTGGACAGGAGCCGGCCCAACCGGGGCGTGGCGGCCACGGCCAGGATGGCGGCCAGCAGGGCCAGGGTGACCAGCGAGACGTCGACCACCAGGCCGGCGGGCCTGGGGGCGACCCGGTGGAGCCCCGGGTTCACGAAGAGGGCGAACAGGGCCAGGACCGGCAGCACCAGCCACCCGGTGAGGCGCTCGAGCAGCACCGAGGCCACCGTGCGGGATGCCTCCCCGTTGGCCGCCGAGAGCCGGCTCACCCGGAGCACGTCGCCACCGATGGTCGAGGGCAGGAAGTTGCCGAGGAAGGTGCTGGCCAGGTAGTGGCCGAGCAGGGTGGGGATGCGGGCCGGCATCCCC
>JALYHF010000028.1 GCA_030776745.1 Actinomycetota bacterium
CTGGCCGGCTTCATCCAGGAGCTGCGGGCGGCGGGACTGCCGGTCAGCCTCACCGAGAACCTCGATGCCATGGAGGCAGTGCGCCAGGTCGGGCTCGAGGACCGGGAGGCGTTCAAGGGCGCGCTGGGGGCCACCCTCGTGAAGTCGCACACCCACTGGGAGCCGTTCGAAGCCGTCTTCGACGTGTACTTCTCGGCCGGCCGGCTACCGAGGCAGGACGAGACCGACGAGGGCTCCCGCTCCTCGGAGGACGCGGTCGCGGACAGCGTGGGCGAGCGAGCGGACGCCATAGCCCTCGAGGAGCTGGTCGAGATGCTCTACCAGGCCCTGCTCGGCGCCGACGACGCCATGGTCAAGGCCCTGGCCCGCCAGGCCGTGGCCCGCTTCTCGGGCATGGAGTCGGGGCGACCCGTCGGCGGCACGTACTACCGCTACCGCACCCTCCGGAACCTGGACCTGGACGGTGTGCTCGAGCGCCTTCTCCTCGCCGCCCAGCACGAGGCCGACGGCGCCCTCACGCCCCTCGAGGAACGGCTGGCCAGAGACGAGTACGAGTCACGCCTCAGCGCCCTGCGCCAGGAGGTCGACGCCGAGGTGCGCCGGCGCCTCATGGCCGATCGTGGCCCAGAGGCCATGGCCAGGGCCGTGCGCAAGCCGCTGCCCGAGCAGATCGACTTCATGCACGCCACCGGCGACGAGCTGGCCAGCCTGCGCCGGGCCCTGCACCCGCTGACCCGCAAGCTGGCCGTTCGCCTGGCCCGCAAGCGCCGCCACGGGCGAACGGGACCGCTCGACTTTCGCAACACGGTGCGCCACTCCCTGTCCTACGGCGGTGTCCCGGCCGAGCCCAAGTTCCGTCGCCCCCGCCCGGCCAAGCCCGAGATAATGGTCATCGCCGACGTCTCCGGCTCGGTCGCTGCCTTCGCCCGGTTCACCCTCCAGCTGGTCCACGCCATCTCCGCCCAGTTCTCCCGGGTGAGGAGCTTCGTGTTCGTCGACGGGGTGGACGAGGTCACCCGGTTCTTCGAGGAGACGGACGACCTGGTCCAGGCCGTGCACCGGGTGAACACTGAGGCCGACGTGGTGTGGATGGACGGCCATTCCGACTACGGCCACGCCTTCGAGGCGTTCTGGCACCGCTGGGGGGCCGAGATCACCGGCCGGACCAGCGTCATCCTGCTCGGCGACGCCAGGAACAACTACCACGCGGCGCAGGCATGGGTGGTGGCCGAGATGCGCAAGAGGGCTCGCCACGTGTACTGGCTCAACCCCGAGCCCCGTTCGTACTGGGACACCGGCGATTCGATCGTGGGCCAGTACGCCGTGCACTGCGACGGCGCCTTCGAGTGCCGCAACCTCCGCCAGCTCGAGCGCTTCGTCGAGCACCTCGGCTGAGCTCGGGCCGGCCGATCAGTCCCTGTGCTCGTCGCGCCGCAGCGCGTCGCGGAGGTGGTCCACGGTGGACGCCACCGAGTCGGCGATGACCTCGAGCCGGCCTTCCCGCGGCAGGTGCGGGTGCGGATGGGTGGGTGCCTCCATGACCACGGGGCCCAGCGCCTCGCCCAGGCGGCTCAGCTCCTCGTCCCCCGCCGCTTCCCGCAGCTGCGGGAAGAGCCGCTCCTGCTCGCTCACGTGGCGGGCGAAGAGCTCCGCCAGCTCGTCCACCGCTCCGGTGCCTCCGCGGTCGAGCTCGGTCAGCACCTCCTCGAGGCGATGATCGGTGGCCACCAACCCGTCCACGGCACTGGTGGCCCCGGCGAGGTGGGCCCGGAGGGCTGGGTAGAGCACCTGGGCCTCGGCGACCAGGTGGGAGGAGAGCTCGCCCACCAGCTCCCGGGCGGGAGCCCCGCTGCTGAGCAGCCGTGCCACCCGGCGGTGGTCGGCGGTGAGCAGGTCGGTGAGGTCTGGAGTCGCCACCCCGGCAGGCTACCGTCGTGCCACTTCTGGCCGCCCGTAAGCTGGCCCGGACATGAGCGACGTGACCCGGTTGGCCCTCATCCGCCACGGCGAGTCCCAGGCGGCCGTGGACGGCGTGGTGGCCGGGGCGCAGGGGTGCTCCGGGCTCTCCGAGCGGGGGAGGGCGCAGGCCGAGGCGTTGCGGGACCGGCTGGCGGGGACGGGAGAGCTCACCGCCGACGTGCTGATGGCCAGCACGCTGCCCAGGGCGGTCGAGACGGCCGAGATCATCGCCCCCGCCCTGGGCGGCCCCGACATCGTGCGCGACTGCGACCTGTGCGAGCTGCACCCCGGAGAGTGCGACGCGTTGACCTGGCTCGAGTACGACGAGCGCTACGGGGTGGACATGAACGCCGACCCGTTCGCGCCCATCTCCCCGGGTGGAGAGAGCCTGGCCGAGTTCAACCTGCGGGTGGGGCGGGCCCTCACCCGGTTGGCCCAGGACCACGACGGGCGAAGCGTCGTGGTGGCGTGCCACGGTGGTGTGGTGGTGGGATCACTGGTCTCGTTCCTGGGCCTGCCGGCCCAGCGGCCGCTGCCGGCGGACCTGCCGGTGACCAACACCTCCATCAC
>JALYHF010000029.1 GCA_030776745.1 Actinomycetota bacterium
GTGCCCGCCCCGTCGTACGACCTCGTGGTCTTCGACAACAGGTTCCCGGCCCTCATGGCCGCCCCGCCCGCTCCTCCGCTGCCGAGCACCCCGCTGTACCCGGTCCAACCCGGGCTCGGCGCCACCGAGGTGGTGGTCTACTCCGACGACCACCACGCCACGCTGGCCGACCTCGGGGCGGCGCACATCCGCCGGCTCGTCGACGTGTGGGCCGACCGCTATCGGGTCCTCGGGGCGCGGGACGAGGTGTCCTACGTGTTCGTGTTCGAGAACAAGGGCGAGGCCATCGGCGTCACCCTCCACCACCCCCACGGCCAGATCTACGCCTACCCCGAGATCCCGCCGCGGGTGCTCGCCGAGCTGAATGCCGGAAAGGACCACCTGCACCGGTGGGGCACGTGCGTGTTCTGCGACGTGGTGGCCCGGGAGCGAGCCGACGGGCTGCGTCTCGTCGCCGAGAACACCAGCTTCTTGGCCTTCGTGCCCTTCGCCGCCCGGTTCCCCTACGAGGTGCACGTGGCCCCCCGTCGCCACGTCACCAGCCTGCTCGACCTCACCGAGCCCGAGCGGGACGCCCTCGCCCGGCTCCTCGAGACCGTGCTGCGAGCCTTCGACGGGCTCTTCGGGTTCTCGCTGCCCTACGTGATGTCGATGCACCAGTCCCCCACCGACGACGGTCCCTGGCAGGAGGTGAGCCACCTCCACATCGAGTTCACGCCGGTGCACCGCACCGCCGCCAAGCTCAAGTACCTGGCCGGGTCCGAGATCGGCGCCGGCGCCTTCATCAACGACACCGTTCCCGAGGTCACGGCCAGCGAGCTGCGGGCCGCCGCCGCCCGAGAGGCGCCGTGACGGTCTCCTCGGGGCGGGTGGCGGCGGTGGTCGCCCTCTTCGAGGAACGGACCGGCCGGGCGCCGGAGGGTGTGTGGGCGGCACCGGGACGAGTCAACCTGATCGGCGAGCACACCGACTACAACGACGGCTTCGTGCTCCCGGTGGCCATCGACAGGCAGGCCGTCGTGGCCGCCGCTCGGCGCTCTGACGACGTCCTGCGCTGCTGGTCGGCCCAGGAGGGCGAGGCGCCGGCGAAGCGGCTGCCCGAGATCGGCCCCGGCCGTTCCTCGGGCTGGTCGGCCTACCCGGAAGGAGCGGCCTGGGCCCTGATGGCAAGGGGCGTCCCCGTGGCCGGCACCGACGTGGTGGTGGAGTCCGACGTGCCACCCGGGGCCGGGCTGTCGTCGAGCGCCGCCCTCATCGGCGCCGTGGGCTTGGCTCTGGCCGAGCTGTACGGCGCCCGCCTGACCCGCTCGGAGCTGGCCCTGGCCGGCCGGGAGGCGGAGCGGCGGGTGGCCGGCGCGCCGGTGGGGGTGATGGACCACATGGTGGCCATGCTGGGCCGGGCCGGCCACGCCTTGTTCCTCGACACCCGGCGCCTGGCGGGCGAGCTGGTCCCCCTGCACCTGGCCGCCGAGGGGCTCCTGCTGGCTGTGATCGACACGAGGGTGGCCCACCGGCTGGCCGACGGGGCCTACGCCGAGCGTCAGCAGGCGTGCCAGGAGGCGGCTCGCATGCTCGGGGTCGCGGCCCTGAGGGACGTGTCGCTGGAGGAGCTGGAACGAGCCCGGGCCCGGCTGGGTGACCTGCTCTTCCGTCGGGCCCGCCACGTGGTCAGCGAGAACGCCCGGGTGCTGGAGGCGGCCGCGCTCCTCCGAGAGGGCAGGGCCGCCGCCCTCGGCCCGGCACTGGCCCGCTCCCACGCCTCCTTGCGCGACGACTTCGAGGTGTCGGTCCCCCAGCTGGACGTGGCCGTGGCCGGGGCCGAGGCGGCCGGGGCGGTGGGGGCGCGCCTCACCGGAGCCGGCTTCGGCGGCTCGGCGCTGGCCCTCGTTCCCGGGGACCGCCTCGAGGAGGTGGCCCGGCGGGTGCGCTCGGACTTCGCCGAGGCGGGCTTCGACGAGCCGGGGGTGTACGCCGTGGAGGCCGACGATGGAGGGGGACGAGCGAGATGGCCCTGAGCTCCCCGCGCGCCTTCCCGCCGTACGGCCCCAGGGGCACGGGGCCAGCGGCCAACGGTCAGCCTGCTCCGCCTGGCTCGCCCAGGGCTTCCGCCTCGTCGGTCGCCTCCTCCGCCGCCGCCGCATCGGAAGGCTGTGCCTCGGCCCGCTGGTCCTCGACGGTACCGGGCTGGCCGGCGGATTCGGACCTGGCTTCGTCGTCGTCGGCACCGGCCGCTGCCGCTGCGGTGTTCTCGTCGCTCGTCGTCACCCGGCCGCTCTACCCGATCGCCGAGGCGACGACACGTCCCCGTCCCGACCAGCGTGAGGGACCCCGATTGAAGCCCGCCCTCAGAACGCCGATGCTCGGGCCATGAGCAGAACCCAGATCCTGCCCCTCCTCGTCGGCCTGGTCCTCGTGGTGGCCACGGGGTGCGGGGTGGGCCGGACGGACACCCCGGAGTGGGCCAAGCGGCAGCTGGCAACCTTCGAGCGCGACCCCATCGTCCAGCTCCGCCCTCCAGGGACCGAGCTGAAGGCGCAGAGCGGCAGGCCGGCTGGCACCAAACGGGGGTTGAAGTGGGACGAGTCCTGGTCGACCACCCTCTCGGCGCTGTTCACGTTGAGCGGCGAGCCCGGGGCGGCGGTGGAGGCCTACCTCGCCGCCGCGCCGGGCGCCGGGTGGCGCCTCTTCGAGGTGCGCTGCCAGCGACAGGCCCTCGAGGTGAGGGCCGTGTTCGGGAAGAACATTCCCGGCTTCCCCCTCGGGTCGGACGTGCTGTTGACCGTCGTCGCCCGCCCTCAGAACCACGAGCTGGGGATGGGCCTCGACAGCAACCAGGCGCCTCCTGACCCCCCGCTCCCGTCCAGTGCCGGCCTTCCCCGTCGCGACGTGCACTGCCTACGCGGCGTTGACCTCGCTGATCCTCGCCGCCAACCACGCTCGGCGACACCGGCCCGCTCATCGGAGGAGCTCTGCGCCCTGGTGTCACCCCGAGAGGCCCAGGCATTCCTCCCCGAGGTGACCGAGGCCCAGCCGCTGCAGATCGACGCCAGACCCCGTTGCCGGTTCTCCCAGCCGGGCACCCTCGGCACAGATTGGTTCGACATCCTCGACGCCGCCACCATCCCCCTGCTCGAGTTCCAGGACCGGCAGTACTCCCTCGCCTACGCCGACGACGGGTTCTTTCTCCTGGTCGCCGAGGGCCACATCAGCGACAAGCTCTGGGGCGCGTGGATCGACTCACCGCGGGGCCCCATCGAGCTCTCCACCGGTCCCCACTACTCGGAGGAGGCCGTCGCGGGGCTGGGGCGGCTGATCCAGCGGGCGGCTCTGTCGCGCTAGCCCAATTCGTGAACGGGTGGTGGGCGACGTCGGCCACCCGAGTCCACAGGCCCGTCGACGCCGAGAAGGCCGTGGCCGCGCCGGCCAAGGGGAACCATCGCAGCTTGACGGCGAAGACGAACAGGGCCATCGAGCCCAGGAAGAACACCGGGAAGCTGTCGAAGGCGGCCACGACGGCCAAGAGGCGCTGGTCGACACGCCGGCCGCGGTGCCAACCCGAGTGGACGCCGCCCAGCCATCCCGCCGCCACGGCCAGCGCCATGGCCGTGAGAACCAACAGGAGGGTCCAGGGAAGGCGCTCCCGCAGAAGCTCGGCCACCGGGGCGCGGTAGCGGATGGAGGTGCCGAGGTCGCCCCGGGCCAGGCCGGACAGGTAGCGCCCGTACTGCTGCAGGATGGGGCGGTCGAGCCCGTAGTAGCCCTCGAGCTCGGCCCTGATGGCGTCATCGGCCAGGTAGGTGGGTGTCCCCAGCTCGAACATGGCCGAGATCGGGTCCCCGGGCAGGGCTCGGGGCAGGAAGAAGTTGATCGTCACCAAGACGACCACCGTCACCAGGTAGGAGGCGGCCAGCCCACCTCCAGGCCGCGTGCCGACGTGGTGCGTCGTGGGTTCCCCGAACGGGTCCTCCGGTTCCAGACCCGCTAGCCCGGGTGCCTTCACGATCCTCCGGCGACCTCGTGGTCGGGGGGTCGCAGCATCCTAAACAGCGGGCCCGCCGGGCAGTAAGTGCGGCGAACAGTGACCGGGGCTACGGCGTCCTGGAACCACAGGCTCCCTCCGCGCTAGACAGATGGAGGACTCCCGAAAGGAGTGCCCACATGCTTCTCGCCCCGGTGGCCACCCTGCTGACCCAGGCCACCACCTCCAGCGCCGAGGAGATCGCCGCCTGCGGACCCGCCGACGACGCCAGCTCGCTCTGCCTCGCCATCTACCGGGCCACGGAGAACAAGTTCCTTGCCGCCACGGCCGACACCGTCATCCTGAAGCCGGCCAAGGTACTGCTCATCCTGATGATCGCCTTCGTGGTCAACCGCCTCATCGGCCGGGGCATCAAGCGCTTCGTGCGGGGCGTGAAGGGAGAGAAGACGCAGCGCCGGCTCGGTTCGATACGCCAGCACACGCCGGCCGCCCTGCTCGACACCGGCCCGGTCACGACCCTGCGCTCCATGCAGCGAGCCGAGACCATCGGCGCCCTGCTCCGCAGCATCACCGCCTTCGGGGTGTGGGTAGTGGCCGCCCTCATGGTGATGGGGGAGCTGGGACTGGCCCTCGGTCCGCTCATCGCCGGGGCCGGCATCGTCGGCATCGCCCTGGGCTTCGGTGCCCAGAACCTGGTGCGAGACTTCATCTCGGGAATCTTCATGCTGGTCGAGGACCAGTACGGCGTGGGCGACGTCATCGACGCCGGTCCCGCCACCGGGACGGTCGAAGCCGTCAGCCTTCGCACCACCCGCCTCCGGGACGTCAACGGGGTGGTCTGGCACATCCCCAACGGGATCATCGACCGTGTCGGCAACAAGTCCCAGCAGTGGTCCCGCGCCCTGCTCGACTTCGAGGTGGCCTACGGCACCGACGTGGACGCCGCCGGTGACCTCATCAAGCGCACCATTGTGAAGGCGTGGGAAAGCGACAAGTGGCACAGCGTCATCCTCGAAGAGCCCGAGGTGTGGGGGGTCGAAAGCCTGGGCGCCGACGGGGTCACCATCCGCGTCGCCGTCAAGACGCTCCCCGGCGAGCAGTTCGCGGTGGCCCGCCACCTACGGGCGCGCACCAAAGCCGCCTTCGAGGCGGCGGGGATCGAGATCCCCTTCCCACAGCGCACGGTCTGGCACCGCAACGACGGCGGCACCGCTCGCCCCGACGCACCGGCCGCCGCCAACGAGACCAGCTAGTCAATCCCCGGGGAACCGTCCTCCCAAGATGCGGCGGCAGCACCTCGGTCAGGCCCGAGCCGGCGGCGTGGCCGCTCCGAACCACCTCCCGACGGCCAGCCGAGGGGACCGCTCACCTGGGCTCCGGCGCCCGGCCACGCCAGCCCCGCGCTCGGGAGGGGCGCCGCCCCGCCTCGACCGCCTGCGCCGCAACCGGACCGTCACCACGAAGCCAGCTTGCCCCACGCGCCCAACGCCGGGGAGCTGGTCAGGCGCCCCGCTCGAACTGGAGGAGGAGCGCGAGCTCGCCGCGGTCTTCGGTCTGAGCCGGTCCGAAGCTCGGGTTCGGGATGCCCCACTCCTGGAACACGATGGGCAGGTTGCCCAGGACCTCGATCCTGCCGCCGGAGCGCTTGGGGGTCAGTGGGATGGTCACCCGGCTGGTCGTGCCTCGCAACGTGAGGTCGCCCGTGGCCGTCACCTGGTACTGCTCACCGTCGGCGGGGAGGGCTTGGAGCTCGATGGGTTCGGTGAGCCGGAGGTGGCGGTCGGGTAGGTGGCTACCACCATGATGCGACCACGGAACTGGTTGTCCCGGCGGCTCTCGTCGCTGGTCACCGTCGTCATGTCGACGCTGAACCATCCTGCCGCCACGCTCGTTCCCCGCACGTCGAACGCGCCGGTCACGTCGTCGGTGCGCCCAAGCGCCTCGGCGTCCTGGCCGAAGAGGACCTCCTTGACGCGGTAGCCGGCCCGGCTGCCGGCGGTGACCCGCCAGGTCCCGTCGAGTGGGTGGAGTCGCCGCCGGCCGGGCCACTCCTCCTCGCCGCCGCTCCCGCGCCTCCGCCCCAGCTTCGACGTGGCTGGGACGCGTCTGGGAGCGCCCTGGGAGCGACGGCCACGGCGTCGAACCCTCCCTCCGGGTTCCATGCCGGTTCCAAGCCCGTGCACAGCCCGGTCTCAGATCGGGGGGCCACCATGGCTCTCGTGGAACCACTGCCCCTCCCTGCCGAACCGCCCACCGGCGACCGCCCCGGGCCTCCGGTCGCTCCACCACCGCTCGAATCCGATCGAGCCTCCGATCGCGGGCCCACCCGGGCTCGGCCGGTGGCCAAGCGGCCGGGCCGGACCCGCCGGCGGGGCGCGGCTTCGCTGGTGACGGCGCCGTCCATCGCCTGAGCGGCGCTTCTAGGCTGGCGAGGACGAGGCGAGCACGTTCGTGGTGGCCGGCGGGCAGGAGGACGATCGATGGATGTGACAGCAGCGCCGTTGGTATGCCCCAAGTGCGGGGCGGCGATGCGCACGTACGAGCGCAGCGGGTTGAACGTCGACCAGTGCACCGGTTGTCGGGGGATCTTCCTCGACAGCGGGGAGCTGGAGCGACTGGTCAACGCCGAGAGCTCCTACTACGAGGCCCGGGGCTACCGGCCGGAGCGCTATGACGACGACGATGATGACGAACGCTGGGGCGGGCGGAGGCGTCGGGGGCGCGGAGGCTTCCTCGGCGGTCTGTTCGAGGGTGGGGACGACTAGGCGGGGTTGACCCCGGTTCGCCGGAGACCCACGCGGCAGCTCGAGCGGACGACGAGGTCAGCTCTTGTGATACAAGCGGGTGGTGAGGGGCGCGAACACCGCCGTCAGCGCGGCGGCGACCGCCAGCACGGTGGCGATGTCGCCAGCGGCGGCGTTTCCCTCCATCAGACCTCGGGAAGCCGTGGCGAGGGTCGAGATCGGATTGACGTCGACGAAGGCCTCGAGCCCGGCCGGGAGCGTCCCGGGCTCGACGAAGACGTTCGAGAGGAAGGTGAGCGGGAAGATCCCCATGAAGCCCGCGTTCATCACCGCGTTCGGCGATCGCAACACCAGCCCGATGGTCGTGAAGACCCAGGAGAGGCCGAAGGCGAAGAGCACCACCAGAGCCAGCGCCGCCAGCGCTCCGAGCGGGCCGGCACCCGGGCGGTAGCCGAGGATCACCCCGAGCACGATGATCACGGTTCCGGCGACCAGGTAGCGCACGCTGTCGCCGAGCAGGGACCCCACGAGCGGAGCCGGGCGCCAGATCGGCAGCGAGCGGAAGCGGTCGACCACCCCCTTGGTGAGGTCGGTGTTGAGGGCGATCCCGGAGTAGACGGTGGTGAGCAGCACCGACATCACGAGGATCCCAGGGAGGATGAAGTCCAGATACTCCGCCGTGGACCCGGCGATGGCGCCGCCGAAGAGGTAGGTGAAGATCAGGACGAACATCACCGGCGTGATGGTCACGTCCAGCAGCTGCTCGGGGACGTGCTTGACCTTCAGCATCCCGCGCCACCCGAAGGTGAGAGCAGCCGACAGCGCGCTGGCCTTGGGTGGGCGCGTCCTCGAGGAGATGGCCTGGCGGACGGCAGCCTGGTCGCCGGCGGACCTCGGGTCCCCTTGCGTCGCCGGGTGGGCGCTCACGATGCTCGCTCCTCCTCGCTCGGGTGGCCTCGCTCATCAGGCACCTCTTCCGCGACATGGCCGGTCAGGGCCAGGAAGACCTCGTCGAGGCTCGGCTGGTCGAGCGAGAAACTGGCGATGCCCAGCCCGGAGCGGGCCAGCTCGGCGACGGCCTCGGCCGCACGATCGGCGTCGGAGCACGAAGCCGAAAGGACTACGGGGTCCGCTTCCGGCGTGACGGCGCCGAGCTGGCGGTCCAGCACCTGCTCGGCCCGGGGCCGCTGCTCGGCGTCCACCAGGCGCACCCGCAGCGTGCCAGAGCCCACCGAGGCCTTCAGCTGGATGGGGGTCCCCTCGGCGATCACCTTGCCGCGGTCGATCACGGCGATCCCGTCGGCAAGGTGGTCCGCCTCCTCCAGGTACTGCGTGGAGAGCAGGATCGTGGTCCCCTCCGCCACCAGCGCCCGGATGATGTCCCAGACCTGGTTGCGAGAGCGCGGGTCGAGGCCGGTCGTCGGCTCGTCGAGGAACATCAGCTCCGGGGTGACCACGATGCTGGCGGCGATGTCGAGCCGGCGGCGCATCCCGACCGAGTAGTGCTTGACCAGCCGGTCGGCGGCATCGGAGAGCCCGAAGGCCTCGATCAGCTCGCTGGCGCGGTCCTTGGCTGGCGAACGCTTCAGACCCAGCAGGCGGCCCAGCAGGATCAGGTTCTCACAGCCCGTGAGGTCCTCGTCCACGGAAGCGAGTTGGCCGGTGAGGCTGATGGCGCCACGGACCCGGTCGGCCTCGGCCACGATGTCGTGTCCAAGGACGCGGGCGCGGCCGGCATCGGGGCGGATCAGCGTGGCCAGCATGCGGATGGTCGTCGTCTTGCCGGCGCCGTTGGGGCCGAGCACGCCGTACACCGAGCCCTCGCGCACGGCCAGATCCACCCCGTCGACAGCCCGCGTCTCGCCGAAGGACTTGACGAGGCCGGTGGCCTCGATGGCGAGCGGCGCGTGGGTGGTCATCTGGCTCCTCGATGTCGGGGGTCCGGTGCCATTTCGATCTCTCCCTGGAGACTGGCCGCGGCCACGAAAGTCATCGCTGGCGCTCGTCGTCGGTGCCCCGTCGTGGTTGACCCTCCCGGCCGTCGCCGATCGTAAGGTCTGGTCGTGTCCAAGCCGTCGATCGGAGTCTTGCACCGGCTGGCGCCGCCTCATCGGGCATCCACGCCCGAGCTCGTGGCCACGTCGCTCATCGCCCTGCACTCGACCGACCCGGCGTCGGTGCACCTGGCCGTGGCCGCCCGTACGACGGGCGGCGGCGCGCCCGTCGCCGACGTCGACCGGGCGCTGCACGACGACCGGACCATCGTGCGGGTCATGGGGATGCGGCGCACCCTCTGGGCCGTGCCCACCGACCTCGTCCCCGTCGTCGCCGCCGCCTGCGGCCGGGCCATCGCGGCCGACGAGCGGCGCAAGCTGGTCACGGCCATCGAGGACCAAGGCATCGCCGCTGACGGCCACCGCTTCGTCGCCGATCTCGAGGAGCAGACGTTGGCTGCCCTCGCAGAACGGGACGAGGCCCTCACGACCGAGCTGACCAAGGACGTGCCCGCCCTCAAGGGCACGGTGCGCTACGGCGGCAACTCGAAGTGGGCCGCCGACGTCACCTTGTCGAGCAGGACCGTGCTCCTCTTGACCTGCGAGGGACGAGTCGTGCGCACGCGCCCTCGGGGCACGTGGACGTCCACCCAGCATCGGTACGCGTTGGCGCCGTCGGCCAGGGAGCCGATGGAGACCGCCGACGCCCAGAGGGAGCTCGCCCGGCGGTGGCTCTCGGCCTTCGGGCCGGCGTCCGCCGACGTGCTCGGCGACCTGAAGTGGTGGGCCGGCTGGACGGTGGCGGCGACGAAGCAGGCCCTGGCCGCCGCCGGCGAGGTGCCGCCGGCGGATCCGGTCGACGCCGGGCCGTGGGCCGCGCTGGTGCCGAGCCTCGACCCCACCACGATGGGGTGGAAGGACCGGTCGTGGTACCTGGGCGAGCTCGGGCCCCAGCTCTTCGACCGGAACGGCAACGCTGGTCCCGCCATCTGGTGGTGCGGCCACGTCGTCGGGGGCTGGGCGCAGCGGTCCACCGGTGAGGTGGTGACGAAGCTGCTCCTCGACATCGGGGGCGACGGCGCCGCCGCCGTCGCCGCCGAGACCGCCCGGCTCCAGGCGTGGTTCGACGCCACTGGCGCTGTCGTCAAGCCCCGCTTTCCCACGCCTCTGCAGAAGGAGCTGAGCTCGTGAGCACGGGCGGGCGCGACGTGACGCTCGTGCTCGACGGCCACGAGGTGACGATCTCGAGCCCGGACAAGGTCTTCTTCTCCGAGCGGGGGGAGACCAAGCTCGACCTCGTCGAGTTCTACGCGGTCGTTCGAGAGCCGCTCCTCGCCGCCATGGGCGGCCGGCCGGTCTTGCTCCAGCGGTTCCCCGAGGGCGCCGGTGGCAGCTCGTTCTTCCAGAAGCGGGTCCCCGCCTCGAGGCCGTCGTGGCTGCAGACCGCCGTGGTCACCACGCCGAACGGCACCACGTCGAACGCGCTCGTCGCCGCCGACCTGGCCCACGTCGCCTGGGCCGTGAACATCGGCTGTCTCGGCTTCCACGTGTGGCCCACGCGGGCCCACGACCAGGACCACGCCGACGAGCTGCGCATCGACCTCGACCCGACGCCGGGCGTGGCCTTCGCGATGGTGCGGGAGGCGGCCTTCGTGGTGCGCGGCCTGCTCGACGAGCTGGGCCTCGTGGGATGGCCGAAGACGACAGGGAACCGGGGTATCCACGTCTATCTGCGGCTCGAGCCCCGCTGGGACAGCTACCACGTGCGCGCCGCCGCCGTGGCCCTGGCCCGTGAGCTCGAGCGCCGGCGCCCCGACCTCGTCACCGCCGCCTGGTGGAAGGAGGAGCGGGGGCGGCGGGTGCTCATCGACTTCAATCAGAACGCGCCCCACAAGACGGTCTTCGGCGCCTGGTGCGTCCGATCTCGGCCCGGCGCCCAGGTCTCGACGCCCTTTCACTGGGACGAGCTCGACGACTCGTTCCACCCCGACCGGCTGACGATGCCCGTGGTGGCCGACCGCCTGGCCCGGGACGGCGACCCGTGGGCCGGCATGTACGAGCGGCCGCAGTCCATCGAGCCGCTCCTCGCCATGTACGACCGAGACCTGGCCGACGGGTTGACGGACGCGCCGTGGCCGCCGGTGTACCCGAAGCAGCCGAACGAGCCACCCCGGGTGGCGCCGAGCCGAGCCAAGCGGGCCAGGCCCGCCGACTGACCGGCTTGGGCGCCGGCGCCGCCGCTCAGGGCTGAAGGAGCCGGCCCAGCCGGGCCGACGCCACCCGGAGCCCCACTGTGCCCATGGCGCCCAGATAGGCGACGTGGACGAGGAGCGTCCAGCGGAGATCGCCGAGGGCCAGCGCCCGTTCGAGGGCGACACCCTGGTAGAGGGGCGTGGCCCGTACCGCCCACTCGAGCGGGCCCGGGTAGCGCGACAGCGGGAAGAACGTCGCCGAGAACAGGAACAGCGGCACCAGGGCCAGGTTGACGTAGTCGAAGTCGACGAAGCCGCGCATCCACGTCGTCGCCGCCATTCCCGCCCCGGAGAACCCGAAGCCGATCAGCATGGCCGCCGGGAGGCACAGCACCCCCCAACCCGACTCGACCAGGCCGAGCAGGGCCATGGTCACGAGGAAGACGGTGGCGTAGGCCGTGCCCCGCAGGAGCGCCCAGGCCATCTCGCCGACGGCCACGTCGGAGACCTCGAGGGGCGTGGCGAGCATGGCGTCGAAGGTGCGGGCGTACCTGAACTTGAAGAAGAAGTTGAACGTGGTGTCGAACACCGATCCGTTCATGGCGGCGGCGGCCAGCAGGCCGGGCGCCACGAACGTCTGGTAGGGGATCGGTCGGCCCCCAGGCCCGGCCACGTCGCCGACGAGGTGCCCGACGCCGATCCCGATCGACAGCAGGTACAGCACGGGCTCGGCAAAGCCGGCCAGGAAGATCGCCCACAGCCGCCGGTAGGCGAGCGCGTTGCGCTCCACCACGTGGAGCGGGCGCCCGATCACGGCGTCAGCCTGCGGGCGAAAGCCCGCGTACCCCACCGCCACCCGACGAGCACCAAGGCAGACAGCACGGCGACGTGGGCCAGAGCCGGTCCGGCCTCCAGGGCGCCGGTGGTGGCGGCCCGGCACAGCTCCACGCCGTGCCACAGCGGCGAGGCGGCCGCCACCGGCCGGAGCCAACCGGGGAGCTGGTCGACGGGGAAGAACGTCCCCGAGAACAGGAACAGCGGCACGACGCCGACGCGCAGGATGACCGGGAACAGGGCATCGGTCTCCTGGGTGGCGGCGAAGGCAGCCAGCGGAGCCGTGAACGCCACCGCGCACAACACGGCCGCCGGTACCGCAGCCAGGCCCCAGGGGGAGGGCACGGCGCCGAGGAGGGTGGCGACGGCCAGGAAGGCCGACGCGCTCATCGCCGTGCGCAGAGCCGTCCACACCACGACGCCGCCGTACACGTCGGCGGCGCTCACCGGGGTGGCCACCATGGCCCGGAAGAACCGAACCCACTTGATCCCTGCCATCACCGGCCACAGCGCCTCACCCGCGGCCGACTGCATGGCGGCGGCGGCCAGCAGCCCGGGGGCCACGAACGCCAGGTACCGGACACCGCCCACCGTCCCGGTGCGGTCGTCGACGAGCCCGCCCAGGCCGAGGCCGATGGCGGCAAGGAACAACATGGGGCTGACGAAGCTGGAGAAGACCGAACCCCGCCACGTCAGCCGCCACACCCGGGCCTCGCGCTCCACCACGCGCAGCAGGGCGGGCGTGGCCACCTAGTCGTCCAGCGTGCGGCCGGCCAGCTCCAAGAAGACGTCCTCGAGGGTGCTGCGGCGCACGAGCAGCGACTCGGGATGGACCCCGGCCCCGGTGAGGCGGTCGGCCGTGGCCTCACCGTCACCGGTGTACACCAGCACGCGGTCGCCCAGCTCCTCGAGGCGCTCCCCCGTGCCCTCCAGACGCGGGAGCACGGCATGGCGGTCGTCGTCGCTGCGGAACCGGAGCTCCACCACGTCACGGGTGGAATGGAGCTCGATGAGCTGGCGAGGGGACCCCTCGGCCACGATGCGTCCCCGGTCCATGATCACCAGGCGGTCGCACAGTTGCTCCGCCTCGTCCATGTAGTGGGTCGTCAGGACCAGGGTGACCCCTCGGCGCTTGAGGCGGTAGAGCCGCTCCCACACCAGGTGGCGGGCCTGGGGGTCGAGGCCGGTGGTCGGTTCGTCGAGCAGGAGCAGCTGGGGCCGGTTGATGAGGGCCCGGGCGATGGTGAGCCGGCGCCTCATGCCCCCGGACAGCGCGTCGACCCGACTGTCGCTTCGGTCGGCGAGCTGAACGAAGTCGAGCAGCTCGTCGGCCCGTTCCCGGATGAGGGGCCGGGGCAGGTCGAAGTACCGGCCGTAGATCAAGAGGTTGTCCCGCACGGTGAGCTCGGTGTCGAGGGAGTCCTCCTGGGGAACGACGCCGAGACGGGCGCGGATCCTCGAGCCGTCCACGGCAGGGTCCATCCCCAGCACCCGTAGCTCGCCCTCGGTCACCGGGGACACGCAGCCGATCATCCGCATGGCCGACGTCTTGCCCGCACCGTTGGGACCGAGGAAGCCGAACGCCTGCCCCCGCTCGACCCTGACGTCGATGGCGTCCACGGCAGCGTACGCGCCGAAGCGCTTGGTCAGGCCGTAACCCTCGATCAGTGCTGCGGCACCCACACGAGCACGCTACCGGCGGCCCCGAGACTCCCAGCCACCCAGC
>JALYHF010000030.1 GCA_030776745.1 Actinomycetota bacterium
CGGGCCTGGCTGGAGGAGACCCAGAAGGAGCAGCGCGAGGAGTTCCTCGAGAACCTCAAGCCGGGCGAGCGCCGCCGCGGCGTGGTCTCCTCGGTGGTCAACTTCGGCGCCTTCGTCGACCTGGGGGGCATGGACGGCCTGGTCCACGTGTCCGAGCTGTCGTGGAAGCACGTCGACCACCCCTCCTCCGTGGTGCAGGTGGGCGACGAGATCCAGGTCCAGGTGCTCGACGTCGACCTGGACAAGGAGCGCATCAGCCTCTCGCTCAAGTCCACCCAGCAGGACCCCTGGCAGGAGTTCGCCACCGCCCACCGGGTGGGCGAGCTGGTCTACGGGCGGATCACCAAGCTGGTGCCCTTCGGCGCTTTCGTGCAGGTGGGCCAGGGGATCGAGGGCCTGGTCCACATCTCCGAGATGGCGTCCCACCACGTCGACCTCCCCGAGCAGGTGGTCACCCCCGGCGAGGAGCTGTGGGTCAAGATCATCGACATCGACCTGCAGCGCCGCCGCATCAGCCTGTCCATCAAGCAGGCCGCCGAGGGCGGCGAGGTGGCCGAGGAGTACCGCGAGCACTTCGGCGAGCACGCCTACGACGAGCAGGGCAACTACATCGGCACCACCACCTTCGAGCCCGAGACCGAGGCCCAGCGGGCCTGGGCCGACTACGCCGCCGAGCTGGGGGAGCGCGAGGAGGGCGACGTGCCGCCTCCGGTCGCCGTGCCTGGGGAGGGCGACGGGGCCTAGGTGCTCGTCGTCGGGCTCACCGGCGGCATCGGCTCGGGGAAGTCCACGGTGTCGGCCATGCTGGCCGGCCGCGGCGCCGTGGTGGTGGACGCCGACGTCGTCTCCCGTCAGGTCGTGGAGCCCGGGGCCCCCGCCTACCAGGCCGTCGTCGAGCGATTCGGGCCAGAGGTGGTGCGGGCCGACGGCACGCTGCACCGGAGCCGTCTGGCCGCCATCGTCTTCGCCGACGACGCCGCCCGGGCCGACCTCGACGCCATCGTCCATCCTGCCGTGGCGGCGGCCATGGACGAGCGCATGGCGAGCGAGGCCCACACCGACCACGTGGTCGTCCTGGACGTGCCCCTCTTGGTCGAGTCCCGCAGCCGCCGGCCCCCGCTGGCCGGCGTCATCGTGGTCGACTGCCCCGTGGCCACCGCCGTGAGCCGGCTGGTCGAGCGCCGGGGGATGACCGAGGAGGACGCCAGGGCGCGGGTGGCGGCCCAGGCCAGCAGGGAGGAGCGGCTGGCGCGGGCCGACTTCGTGATCGACAACTCCGGCGACCTGGACCACCTGGCCGGCGAGGTCGAGCGGTGCTGGGCTTGGATCGGGCGCCTGGCCGGGGCTCGCTGAGGACGGCGATCCTGGCGCGCCGACCCGCCTCCGGCGTTTCTCGGCCGGTTGTCTCGGGAATCCACTGGGCATGGGGGGAGAGTCGTTGCTCTGGTACCTCGTCCTGCTGGCCATCTTCGGCCTGATCATCGGCGCCATCGCCCGTCTCCTCGTCCCCGGCCCCACGCCGCTCGGAGCGCTCGGGACCATGGGCGCCGGCGTGGCCGGGGCGCTCATCGGCGGGGTCGTGGGCCGGCTGCTCCTGGGGGCGGGCTTCACCAACGGCTGGAACTGGGTCCTGTCGATCCTCGGAGCCGTCCTGGTGGTGGCGCTCGTCAGCCGACGGGACGGTTACTACGGCCGCCGCTCACGCCGGGGCGTGATGGCGGACGACTACGACGAGGTGGTGGTCGAGGAGGTCGACGACCCCTACCCGCCCCGTCGCCGGCGCCGTTGGTTCTGAGCGCCGCCGCCCCCGGCGCCGCTACCGCACCACCGACGGCCGGGCCCCGTCGGTACGATCAGGGGTCGTGCCGCCGTTCAAGGTCGTGTCCGACTTCGCTCCCGCCGGCGACCAGCCGAGCGCCATCGAGGCCCTGAGCCGAGGCGTCCAGCGGGGCGACCGGTTCCAGACGCTGCTGGGCATCACCGGGTCGGGCAAGTCGGCCACCATGGCCTGGACCATCCAGGAGGTCCAGCGGCCCACGCTGGTCATCGCCCCCAACAAGTCGCTGGCCGCCCAGCTGGCCAACGAGTTCCGGGAGTTCTTCCCGGAGAACCGGGTGGAGTACTTCGTCAGCTACTACGACTACTACCAGCCCGAGGCCTACCTCCCCTCGAGCGACACCTACATCGAGAAGGACTCCTCCATCAACGACGAGGTCGACCGGCTCCGCCACTCGGCCACGGCCGCCCTCATGGCCCGCACCGACGTCATCGTGGTGGCGTCGGTCTCGTGCATCTACGGCATGGGCTCCCCGGAGGAGTACTCCAAGCAGGTGCTCCTCCTCCAGCCCGGCGAGGAGCGCGACCACCGCTCGATCCTGTCCCAGCTCGTCGACATGCAGTACGAGCGCAACGACCACAACCTGGTCCGGGGCAAGTTCCGGGTGCGGGGCGACACCATCGAGGTGCATCCCGCCTACGAGGAGTTCGCCGTGCGCATCGAGCTGTTCGGTGACGACGTCGAGCGCATCAGCCGCATCGACACCGTCACGGGGGAGTACCTGGGGGAGATCGGCGAGCTGGCCGTGTTCCCTGCCAGCCACTACGTGGCGGGACAGGAGCGGATGCGCAAGGCCATAGAGCGCATCGAGGCCGAACTGCAGGAGCGGTTGGCC
>JALYHF010000031.1 GCA_030776745.1 Actinomycetota bacterium
TGGACCTTGGCCTCGTCCCAGTCGACGAGCTCGCCGTCCATCCAGATCTTGTCGACCTTCTGCAGCGGCATGGTGCCTACAGCCTTTCCGCGACGGCGTCGCCGATCTCCGACGTCGTGCCCGAGAGCGACGCTGCCTCGGACACCGCCTTGGTCACCCGGGCCGCCTCGTCGGAGTGGCCCAGGAACTCGAGCATCATCGCCGCCGACCGAATGGCGGCCAGGGGGTTGGCCCGGCCCGTGCCCACGATGTCGGGCGCCGATCCGTGCACGGGCTCGAACAACGACGGGCCCGTCCGAGCCGGGTTCAGGTTCGCCGACGCGGCCAGCCCGATGCCACCGGCCACGGCCCCGCCCAGGTCGGTGAGGATGTCGCCGAAGAGGTTGTCGGTCACGATCACGTCGTAGCGCTCGGGTGACTCGACCAGGTGGATGCAGGCGGCGTCGACGTGGTGGTAGGCGGTGGTGACGTCGGGGAAGCGGGCGGCCACCTCGTCGAAGGCCCGCTGCCACAGATCGCCGGCGAATGTGAGCACGTTGGTCTTGTGGACGAGGGTGAGATGGCGGCGAGGGCGGGACTGGGCCAGCTCGAAGGCGAAGACCACGCAGCGCTCCACGCCCATGCGGGTGTTGACCGAGCCCTGGGTGGCCACCTCGTGGGGCGTCCCTCGGCGAAGGAAGCCGCCCTCGCCGGCGTAGCTGCCCTCGGTGTTCTCCCGGACGACGGCGCAGTCGAGCCGGCCGCCTTCGAGGGGCCGGAGGTTGACGTACAGGTCGAGCTCGAAGCGCAGCCGCAGGAGCAGGCCGCGCTCCAGCACGCCCGGGGGCACCTCGGGGGTGCCCACCGCCCCCAACAGGACGGCGTCCAGCCCCCACAGCTCCTCCACCACCGCGTCCGGCAGCACCTCACCGGTGCGCAGGTAATGGGACCCGCCCAGCTCGTAGGCCACGGTCTCCAGGTCGGCCCCGGAGGCGCGCAGGACCTTCAGGGCCTCGGCCACGACCTCCGGGCCGATCCCGTCGCCGGCGATGACGCCGACTCTGTGGGACATCCGATCCAGCTCTCCTCTCTAGGCGGGAAATGAAAAACCGCCCACCTCGGTGGACGGTCGACGAGCGCACACCTGCGGGGTGTGCGCTTACGGAATGATGGCTACGCGGGCAGTGGACACAGTGGCTCGACTGTACCCGCTGGCAAGCCAGCGGCGCCAGCGGAACGGCACCGTGTCGAGCCACAACTAGGCTCTCGGCCATGAGCGAGACCGTGCTGTCCCGACAGGCGTACGAGCGCCTCCGGGCCGAGCTCGAGGACCTGACCACCCGCGGCCGGGTGGAGATCGCCCGGGCCATCGAGGCCGCCCGCTCCCTCGGGGACCTCTCCGAGAACGGCGACTACCACGCGGCCAAGGACTCACAGGGCAAGATGGAGGCCCGGATCCGCCAGATCGAGGTCCTGCTGACCACCTCGACCGTGGTCGAGGACGGGACCGGCTCGGACGGGACGGTGGCGGCCGGTTCGGTGGTGTCCCTCCGCTACGAGGGGGACGACACCCTCGAGCGCTACCTCATCGGCTCCATCGAGGAGCGGCGCGACGACCTCTCGGTCATCTCTCCCGGCTCGCCCCTCGGCCGGGCCCTGCTCGGCCACGTGGCCGGCGACGTGGTGGAGTACCAGGCTCCCGGCGGGACGCTGAAGGTCGAGATCGTGGAGGTCGGCGCCTGACCAGCGGCCTTCGCCGCCGCCCGCCTCGCCTCACCCCCCTGCCCACCGTCGACCACCCGTGCCCGTCGCCGTAGCCACCCCCGTCCTTCCGCCGGGACGGCCGATGCGCCTGCCCGGCCGGGGCACCACCTTCGTCCGAGAGCTCGAGGGGCCGCCGGGAGCGCCGGCGCTGCTGCTCCTGCACGGCTGGACGGTGACGGCCGACCTCAACTGGTTCACCGCCTACGAGCCCCTCGGCCGGCGCTTCCGGGTGCTGGCCATGGACCACCGGGGTCACGGCCGGGGCATCCGGTCGTGGCGTCCGTTCCGCCTCGAGGACTGCGCCGACGACGCCGCCGCCCTGATCCGAGCGCTCGGCCTCCCCACCGTCGTCCCCGTCGGGTACTCCATGGGCGGTGCGGTGGCGCAGCTGCTGTGGCGCCGCCACCCCGAGCTCGTCGCTGGGATGGTGCTCTGCGCCACCAGCCACAGCTTCGCCGCCCAGGGGCCGAGCACCCAGCTCTACTTCTCCAGCCTGCTCGGCCTGTCGCTGGCGGCACGCCTGACCCCGGGGCCGGTGCGCCGCCAGGTGACCGGGAACATCATCCGCCGCCGCCTCCACCGGGCGCCGTTCGCCGACTGGTGGCTGTCGGAGATGCAGTCCAATGACACGTCCACCGTGCTGCAGGCCGGCTGGTCCCTGGGCCAGTTCCGCTCCTCGGGCTGGATCGGGGACGTCGCCGTGCCCACCGCCGTGGTCGTCACCATGCTCGACCAGGTGGTCAGGCCCGGACGCCAGCTGGGCTTGGCCGCAGCGATCCCCTCGGCCAGCGTGCACCGGGTCCAAGGCGACCACGGGAGCTGCGTGACCGACCCCGATCGGTTCATGCCCACCCTGGTGGAGGCCTGCGTCGGCGTGGCGGGTCGGGCCGGCCTGGGCCGCACCTCACCCTGACGCGGTCACCGCCATCCAGCGCCGGCGCCGGAAGCGCACGGCGTTGGCCGCCGCCCGCACCAGCACCCAGGCCAGCAGCCCGGCCCAGATGCCCCCGATCCCGAGGCGGTGGCGGCTGAGGACGGCGGCGGCGAAGGGAACGAAGGCCAGCGCCGCCGCCACCGTGCTCCACTGGAGGAAGCGGAAGTCGGACGCACCCATGAGCACGCCGTCGAGCACGAAGGTCACGGCGGCCGGCACCTGAAGGGCGGCGAGGAACAGGAGCGCCACCGTGGCCCGGTGGGCGACGGCCGGGTCGGTCGTGAACACGTGCGGCAGCAGCCACGCCGTGGCCGCCACCACCACCCCAACGGCCCCGCCGGTGACGGCACCGAAGCCCAGAAGCCGCCGGCCCGTGCCGACCGCCTCCTCGGTCCTGCCGGCACCGAGGAAGGTGCCGACCAGCGCCTGGGCCGCGATGGCCAGGGCGTCCACGGCCAAGGCGAGGAAGGTGAAGACCTGCAGGGCGATCTGGTGCCCACCGAGGGTGGACGGCCCCACCCGAGCGGCCACCGCCGTCGACAGGGCCAGCGTGGCCAGCAGGGCACCGGTGCGTGTGAACAGGTGCCGGCCCACGACCACCAGCCGGCGCATCTCCGACCACACCGGGGCCAGGTCGGCATCGGCGTCGACGACCCGCCGGCCCACGAGGACGGCGAACCAGCCGGCGGCCAGCAGCTGGGCCACCACGGTCCCCCACGCCGACCCGGCCACGCCCAGGTCGAGCCCGTAGACGAGGAGCACCTCGAGCACGACGTTGGTCACGTTGGCCACGACCACCACCAGGAGCGGGGTGCGGGTGTCGGACAGCCCACGCAGGTAGCCGTGGCCCACCAGGGCGACCAGCACCGCCGGCATGCCGAGGGCGCTGATGCGCAGGTAGGTGGTGGCCGCCTCGAGGATGGGGCCCTCCCCGCCCAGCAGGCCGGCCAGCAGGCGGCCACCGGCGGCGATGGCCGCCGCCAGCGTGAGGCCGATCCCGGTGGCCAACCACAGGCCCTGAGCAGCCACACCGGCGGCCGCCCGGCGGTCGCCCCGGCCCATCAGGAAGGCCACCCGTGCCGTGGTGCCGTAGGCCAGGAAGTTGAACACCCACAGCAGCGTGGTCAGCACCGTGGAGGCCAGGGCCAGCCCGCCGAGGGGCACGGTGCCGAGCCGACCCACGATGGCGGTGTCGACCAGCACGTAGAGGGGCTCGGTGGCCAGGGTGCCCAACGCCGGCACGGCCAAGGCGACGATGCGGCGGTCGCGCTCGGCCAGCGTCCGGCTCAGGCGGCCCATCAACCGACGCCCCTTAGGCCCGCCAGGCCATGGCGTCCTCGATCCGGCGGGCGGCGGCGACCACGGCAGCGGCATAGCGCCGGCCCGGCGTGCGGGTGGTGCGCTCGACCGGTCCCGACACCGAGACGGCCGCCGCCACGCCGTGCCCGAAGCGCACCGGCGCGCTCACGGAGGCCACGCCCTTCTCCCGCTCCTCCACGCTCTGCGCCCATCCCCGCCGGCGCACGTCCGGCTCGTCCCGCAGAACCTTCGCCGCCGACCCGACGTCCATGGGCAGGGTGGCGCCGACGGGGACGATGGTGCGCAGGCTGTGGGGCGACTCGAGGGCGAGGATGCACACCCGCACGTCTCCGCGGGGCACGTAGAGCTGCACGCTCTCCCCCGTGGCGTCCCGCAGCGATTCGAGGGCGGGCCGGGCACCCTCGGCCAGCGGCCACCCGGCGTTGGCCAGCAGTCCCAGGTGGCCCAGCCTCGGGCCGAGTACCCGCCGGTCCTCCCGGTCCCGGGCGATCAGGCCGTGGCGCTCCAGTGCGTGGGCCAGCCGATGCGCGGTGGCGCGGGGCAGGCCGGTGGTGGCCATCAGCTCCTGAAGTCCGAGGGGACCGCCCTCGAGGGCCTCGAGGATGGAAACGGCCTTGTCCAACACGGCCACCCCGCTTACACTTCGTTCCACAAGCCGGGATCTTATCCCAGATAGTGAGATGGGCCATGGGACAGACGCTGAGCGAGAAGATCTGGGAGCGGCACCTGGTACGGCGGTCGGCGGACGAGCCCGACCTGCTCTTCGTCGACCTGCACCTCGTGCACGAGGTGACCTCGCCCCAGGCCTTCGACGGGCTGCGCCTGGCCGGCCGCCGGGTTCGACGTCCGGACCTCACCGTGGCCACCATGGACCACAACGTGCCGACGGGGGGACCCGAGGGCCAGGCGGCCGACCCCGTGTCGCGCAAGCAGATGGAGACGCTGGCGGCCAACTGCGCCGAGTTCGGCCTCCGGCTGTACCCCATGGGCCACCGAAACCAGGGCATCGTCCACGTCATCGGCCCGCAGCTCGGGCTGACCCAACCGGGGATGACCATCGTGTGCGGCGACAGCCACACCAGCACCCACGGCGCCTTCGGGGCTTTGGCCGTGGGCATCGGCACCAGCGAGGTGGAGCACGTCCTGGCCACCCAGACGCTCCCCCAGCGCCGGCCCGGCACCATGGCCGTCACCGTCGAGGGCACCATGCCGCTGGGCGTCACGGCCAAGGACGTGATCCTCGCCGTCATCGGGCGCATCGGGACGGGCGGCGGCATCGGCTCGGTGATCGAGTACCGCGGCGCGGCCATCCGGGGCCTCTCCATGGAGGGGCGCATGACGGTGTGCAACATGAGCATCGAGGCCGGCGCCCGGGCCGGCCTGGTGGCACCCGACGACACCACCTTCGCCTACCTCGAGGGCAGGCCGCACGCGCCGAAGGGCAGGGCGTGGGAGCAGGCGCTGGACGACTGGCGCGCCCTCCCGACCGACGCCGAGGCCCAGTTCGACAAGGCCGTCGAGATCGACGCCGCCACCCTCGTGCCCCACGTCTCGTGGGGCACCAACCCCTCCCAGGTCGCCCCCATCGACGGCGTCGTGCCCGACCCCGAGTCCTTCCTCGACCCGGCCCAGCGCGACGCTGCCCGGCGGGCGCTGGCCTACCAGGGGCTGCAGGCGGAGACGCCGATGCGCGCCATCGAGGTGGACACCGTGTTCATCGGGTCGTGCACCAACGCCCGCATGGAGGACCTCCGGGCGGCGGCGGCGGTGCTCGACGGCCGCCGGGTCAGGCGGGGGTTGCGAGCCATGGTGGTACCCGGGTCGACGCTGGTGAAGCTGGAGGCGGAAGCCGAAGGCCTCGACCGGGTGTTCCGGGACGCCGGCTTCGAGTGGCGGGAGGCCGGCTGCTCGATGTGCCTGGCCATGAACCCCGACAAGCTGGCTCCCGGGGAGCGCTGCGCCTCGACGTCCAACCGCAACTTCGAGGGCCGGCAAGGCCCGGGCGGGCGCACCCACCTCGTGTCGCCGGCGGTGGCCGCCGCCACCGCCGTGGCCGGCCGGTTCGCCACCCCCGAGGAGCTGTGATGGAGCCCGTCCGCACGATCACCGGCAAGGCGGTGCCGCTGGCCCGCTCCGACGTCGACACCGACCAGATCATCCCGGCCGAATGGCTCAAACGGGTGGAGCGCACCGGCTTCGGGAGGGGGCTCTTCTCGGCCTGGCGCAGCGACCCCGACTTCGTGCTCAACCGGCCCGAGCACCAAGGAGCCACCGTCCTGGTGGCGGGGGCCAACTTCGGTACGGGCTCTTCCCGCGAGCACGCCGTGTGGGCCCTCACCGACCACGGGTTCCGCGCCGTGGTGTCGCCGCGCTTCGCCGACATCTTCCGCACCAACTGCACCAAGGCCGGCCTGGTCCCGGCCGAGGTCGACGAGGACACCGGGGCCGCCCTGCTGGCCGCCGTGGCGGCCGACCCCGACCTGGAGGTCACCGTTGACGTGGAGGCCCGTCAGGTCCGGGCCCCGGCGGCCGGCATCGAGGCTCCCTTCCCCCTGGACGACTTCACCCGGTGGCGGCTGCTCGAGGGCCTCGACGACATCGGGCTGACGCTCCGCCACGAGGACGCCATCGCCGCCTACGAGACGACCCGCCCGTCCTGGCTGCCGTCCACGGGGCCCGAGAGGTAGCGGCCCCTCAGCCCGAGTCGCAGGCGGCTCGACGTCTACGGCGTGACCTCGTCGATGGGCCGGCGCACCTCGTTGCGGGCCCGCACCCGCACCACCTTGTTGATGGCGTTCAGGAAGGCCCGAGCCGAGGCCTCGACCACGTCGGTGGAGACCCCACGCCCGGAGACCTTCACGCCGTCGGCCTCCAGCTGGATGATGACGTCCCCCAAGGCGTCGACCCCGCCGGTCACCGACGAGACGTTGAAGTCGGTGAGCCGGCCGTCGATCCCGGTGGCCCCCTTGATGGCCCGGCAGGCGGCGTCGATCATGCCGTCGCCCTCGGCGGTGGCCTCGGCCTTGGTCCCGTCGCGGGTGAGGACCACGCGGGCCCGGGGCACGCCGACCGTGCCACCCGTGACCTCCAGGGCCTCGAAGGAGAAGGCGGAGTCGGCGCCCACCCCGCCGATCTCCTCGGCGACGATGGCCTCGAGGTCGGCTTCGGTGATCTGGACCTTGCGGTCGGCCAGCTCCTTGAATCGGGCGAAGGCGGCGTTCAGGGCGTCACCTTGGACGTGCAGGCCCATCTTCTGCAGCGTGTCGCGGAAGGCGTGGCGGCCCGAGTGCTTGCCCAGGACGATCTGGCTGCCCTGCTGGCCCACCGATCCGGCGTCGATGATCTCGTAGGTGCTGGCGTCGGCCAGCACGCCGTGCTGATGGATCCCGGACTCGTGGGCGAAGGCGTTGCGCCCCACCACCGCCTTGTTGAACTGCACCGGATAGCCGGTGAGGCGGCTCACCAGACGGCTGGTGCGGGCCAGCTCCTCGGTGCGCACGCCCACCTCCACGCCGGGGAACTGGTCGGGGCGGATCTTCAGCGCCATCACCACCTCCTCCAAGGCGGCGTTGCCGGCGCGCTCGCCGAGGCCGTTCACGCAGACCTCGACCTGGCGGGCACCGGCCTGGACTCCGGCCAGCGAGTTGGCGGTGGCCAACCCCAGGTCGTTGTGGCAGTGCGTCGAGGTGACGTAGTCGCCCCGGACCTCACGCCGCACGTACTGGATCAGCGCGCCGAAGTCCCAGGGGATCCCGTACCCCACGGTGTCGGGGATGTTCAAGGTGGTGGCACCCGCGTCCACCGCCGCCTGCAGCACCTCCAGCATGAAGTCGAGGGGTGTGCGGGTGGCGTCCTGGGGGCTGAACTCCACGTCGTCGGTGTGCTCGCGAGCCCGGGCCACGCCGGCGGTGGTCTCGGCCAGCACCTGGGCGGGGCTCATCTTCAACATGTGCTCCATGTGGTTCGGGCTGGTGGAGATGAACACGTGGATGCGGGCTCGTTCGGCGTACCTCACGGCCTCCCAGCACCGGTCGACGTCAGCCCGATGGGTGCGCGAGAGCCCGGCGATGACCGGCCCCTGGACCGCCTTGGCAATGGTCTGGACCGCCTCGAAGTCGCCCTGGCTGGCCACGGGGAACCCGGCCTCGATGTAGTCCACACCGAGGCGCGCCAGCTGCTCGGCGATCTCGAGCTTCTCGGCGCCGTCGAGCGAGATGCCGGGCGACTGCTCGCCGTCTCGCAGGGTGGTGTCGAAGATGATCAGTCGGTCGGACATGGCCTGGTCCTTTGCTGTTGCTGTCGCTGTTGCTGTGAACGGGAAACAAAAAACCTCCTGGCCCGGAGGCGCAGGAGGCGAGGCGAGCCACGAGAGGGTGCTCGCCGCTACAAGAGGAGGAGGATGGTCAGGGGGCGCATGACGGGTCCATGCTGGCAGCCCGGGAGGGATACGTCAACTACGGTTGGCCGGCGGGCCAGACGGTGCGTCGGCGCCGGTCGAGGAGCGGGGTGGAAAGGGGTCGCATGCGGCGGTCGTTCCGAATCGGACTGCGGCTGGGGCTGTTGGTCGGCATCGTGGCGGCAGCGCTGAAGATGGCCCAGTCCCGCCGAAGCCGCCGAGAGGACTGGCCCCCGCCAGCGCCACCCAGCTGGCCGCCGGTCCAGGAGGCCTCCGTGACGCCGGAGCCCCCGGCCGCCACCCTCACCGACGCCGGCTCGGTGGTCACTCGCTCGGCACCGGTCGAACCGGCTCGCCCGCGGCCGGAGCCCCCGGTGCCGGCCGCCCCGGGACTCCCCGAGTCCTTGGCCACCGAGCCGGTTGGCCTCGAGCCGCAGCCCCCCGAGACGGAGCCGGCCGCCCCGGGACCGGAGCCCCTCGAGACGGAGCCGGTTGGCCCGGGGTCGGAGCCCCTGGCCACCGAGCGCCTCTGGGTCGAGCCGGAGGACGGCGTGTGCCCGGCTTCCCACCCGGTGAAGGCCAAGCTGGCCAGCGGGCTGTTCCACCTGCCGGGCATGGCCGCCTACAACCGGACCCGCCCGGACCGCTGCTATGCCGACGAGGCTTCGGCGACCGAGGACGGGCTCACCAGGGCCAAGCGGTAGCAGCGATCCGGGGAAGTCCTGCTCAGGGCAGCGCCGGCACGCCGCCCAGCAACGACTCCCCGCCGGGCACCGCGGCGTCGAGCGGGAGCAGCGACGTCGCCGAGGGGAGGGGCGTCACCGGAAGAGCCTGAGAGACGCCAGGAACGGGCGGCAGCTGAACGGGGGCGCCGGGGGAAGACACGGCGGCGGCTGCGTTGGTCGACGCCGAGGCGGCAGCCTGGACGGCGGGGGCGGCAGGGAGCGCCTTTGACACGGTGCCGGGGAGGGCCTGGACCGGTGCGGCCAGCGGCGGCAGCGCGGCGGGGACCTCCTGCACGGCCCCGACCAGTGCGGGCACGGCCTGGGGAATCGCCGGCACGGGGTTCGCCGGCGCTGCGCCCCCGCC
>JALYHF010000032.1 GCA_030776745.1 Actinomycetota bacterium
CCAGCGTCGCCCCGGCCCCTTTGGCCGCCATGAGGGGGGCGGCGAGGGCCAGCATGGCGGCCTGGGCCACGGCCGAGAGCGCGGCGCCGGCTCCAGCGAAGGTGACGAGCTTGGCCACCAGCACCCTTCCCCGCACGGGCGTGACGAGCAGCGTGGGCACGATTGTGTCGTAACGGAACTCGTCGGTGAAGGCGCGGATGCCGAGCACCACGGCGAACAGGGCGAGGTTGATCGACGCGAGCATGAAGAAGCTCTGCTCGTGCACGGGGCGTCCCAGCGCCTCCGGCTGGGCGCTGCTGATGGTGGAGAAGGCGCCGAGGGCCGCCACCGCGGCCGCCCCTACGACGAGCCCTATGAACGTCCTTGTCGTCGCCAGCTTGGTGATCTCTGCCCTAACCAATGCGAGCATGGTTGTCCTCCTTGGTCAGCTCGAAGAACACGTCTTCGAGGCTCTCGCTCTCCCCCACGAGCTCGTGGAGGACGACGCCGGCCTGGGCGGCCATGACGCCCACCTGCTCGGGCCCCACGCCCAGGACCCGCATGGCTCCTGGTGCTCCGGTTCGGACCTCGGCCCCGGCGGCCAGGAGCAGGTCGGCCAAGCGGTCGGCCTCGGGCGATCGCACCCGTACCGCCCTGGCCGCACCCACGGTGAGGGCCTCGACCGAGGTGTGGGCGACCAGGCGCCCGTCCTGGACGACCACCACCTCGTCGGCCATCTGGGCCACCTCGGCGAGCAGATGGCTGGACAGGAAGACGGCGCCGCCGTCGCCCACGAAGGAGCGCAGGAGCTCGCGCAGCCAGCGGATCCCCGCTGGGTCCAGGCCGTTGGCGGGCTCGTCGAGGATGAGCAGCTCCGGCTCGCCGAGCAGCGCTGCCGCCAGGCCCAGTCGCTGGCGCATGCCGAGGGAGAACTCCCCCACCTTGCGGTCGCCCGCCTGGCCCAGGCCCACCGTCTCCAGGACCTGGTCGACCCGTTGCGTGCCGATGCCAGCCGCCGCGACCATCCACCGGAGGTGGTCGCGCGCCGTGCGGCGAGGGTGGACCGACGCCGGGTCGAGCATGACACCGACCCTGCGCCAGGGCTGGTCCAGCTCGGCGTATGGGCGTCCCCACACCGTCGCGACGCCCGAGGTCGCCCGGGCCAGCCCGAGGACCATCCGCATCGTCGTGGTCTTCCCGGCTCCGTTGGGGCCGAGGAACCCGGTCACCCGGCCGGCCGGCACCTCGAAGCTCAGATCGTCCACTGCCAGGCGCGACCCGAACGCCTTGGTGAGGCCCCGGGTACTGATCACCGCCGTCTCCATCGTTGCCCACCTCCCCTTCATCGACCTACTGCGGACGGTACGGGGGGGTCCTGCCGTTGTGATCGTCGCCGAGGATGATCCTGTCTCCTCCTCGAGGAGGAGCGGACCCGGCGCGGCCTGATTCGACCGCGGGTACCGGATCCGCCGCACTTCCCGACGAGGGATGCGCCCGAACGGCGCATGACCAGCGTCTCGGCGCAGCGGTCGAGGAGGGTCGGGGGCTCGAACGTGCGTGACTGTCGGAGATCCCGGATCGGTTCGTTCGATGCAACCGTCGCCTTCGGGGGACCGATGTCATACGCGTTCGAGCAGGCAGAACGAGCACTGAGCGAGTGTCTGCGGGTCACACGGGCGGCGGGGTCGTGCTGGCCAGCGTCATGGCCACCATCGGGACCATGCGGTTCTTTCTCCCCGTCTCGTGGACGAGACCCCGTCAGTTCGGGATCGAGGTGACCAACGCGGTCCTCCGCACGAGTGATCTGCGCCACACGCCCGCCGACGCCCATCGCTGTCGGATGTTCCGCTGCGCGAGATCCTGGCCATGTTCGACGCGCTTCCGTGCCGGCATCTGGCTACATCGGCCTCGAACGCCACGTCGCTCCGGGACCCAGGAGCACTGGAATGGTTCGCGGCCGAACCCCGTCGGTGGCAGCGCTTCCTTGGGAGGAAGACTTGCCCAGGAGCCGGGAGCCCTCGACGGCGGAACGCACATCCTGTTCGCGGTCGAACCGCTTGATGGCGCCGAGCGGGGCGGGGATGTCGTGGTCAGTGCTCCGGAGGCCGGCGAACTCCCACCA
>JALYHF010000033.1 GCA_030776745.1 Actinomycetota bacterium
CGATGCGAGACCGATGCGCGCGGCCTCCTCGGCATGGACGGTGCAGAGCCGGACCTCCGCAGAGTCAGCCTCGACGTCACCGTCCAGTCGCCTGACGGCGACACGGGCGTCAACAAGATCGCAGAGGTGTGGCGGCAGCGGTGCCCGATCTACCTGGCGCTCGTCAACCCCACCGACGTGGCCGTGCAGTTCCGGACCGGCTGAGGAGGGGTCCCGCTCAGCTGGATCGTCCAGATGAGCCGGAACCGCCAGCGGCTGAATGCCCCCGCTGACATGCGCGAGTTCGGATACCTACTTCCGACCTTCGGCGACCGTCGAACGTGGCCGGGGTGTCACCTAAGCGGCCGTGCGCCGAGCCGAAGGAGTGCAGAACGGCGCGTCCCGAGCGACCCGCGTCGTGGAGATCGATCGACCAAGGGTTGTGAGTTACGAGCCGTCGCCCGGTTGGTGATCTCCGATCGCTGCGGTCCCCGACCACCCCACTCACGCCGGGCGTCCGCCAAGGGCTGTTGAACCGAGGATGCACGCCAAGGCACCCCTGAGGTGATCTGCGTCGTCCACGCCTCGCACTAGGGCATCGAGGACCACCCCGTCCATCGCCGCCACGAGCGTTGGTGCTTCGATCGCCCCGAGCTGGTCCGCGGCGATGGCGACGAACCGGTCTCGAGCTCTTACGAGCGGTTCCCGAAGGGCGGGGTCTCGAGCTGCCATGAGGAAGAGCTCGTAGCGGGCAAGCGTGAGCGTTCGGCCGGGCCCGAGCCACTGTCCAAGGGTGGCGATGGCGTCGCGATCGATGCCGGGTTGCTCACGGTCAGCGAGGCGGTCGAAGAGCGACGCCACGAGCCCCGAGCGGTCATCGAAGTGGTGGCGAACCGAACCGTGGGGAAGCCCCGCAGCGTCCTCGACGGCGCGAACGGTCAGACTGGCCGCTCCGCCGGTGCCCAGGAGCTCGAGCGCAGCGTCCAGCATCCGGGTGCGGGAGTCGTTCTCCATTTGGAGAAGCATAAGTGGTACCGTGTTTCTCCATGTGGAGAATAGAGTCGCAGCTCGGTGACGCCGGTGCTCACTACGACCGCCGGGCGGCGGCGTATGACCGCTTGATTCGATCGACGCTGTACAACCGGATCGCCTGGAGCACCTCGCCCGCCGACTACGCGGACTTCGCCGCCCAGGCGTTCGCGTCTGGCTCGGGGCCGCTCTTGGAAGTCGCGGCCGGGTCGGCTGCCGCCACCGCACTCCTTCATGCCCGTAGCCGGCGTCCGACGGTCCTGGTCGACGCGTCCCGCGCCATGCTGGAACGGGCCGGGCAGAACATCGCTGCCCTCTCGCCAGGCCGAGAGGCGGGTGGGCCTCGCGTCCGGCTGGTGCAGGCCCACCTGCTGACCATGGCACTGCCGACGCAGTTCACCACCGTACTGGGCCTCGGGTTCATGCACCTTTTCGAGGACCTCGACGCGGCCCTGGCGGCGCTGCGAGCGGTGCTCGCACCCGGCGGGGAGCTGTATCTCGCTGGCCTCGTGGCCGATACCCGTCGAGGTCAGCGGTATCTCCAGCTGCTGCACCGTGCCGGTGAGGTCGCCGTCCCCAGAACTGGCGATCAGCTCCGAGAGGCACTGAACCGACCCACCGACTTCGAGACCAAGGGGTGCATGGCCTACGCCCGGATCACGGCTACCTGAGAGCAGCGACCGCCCTCGATCGTCCACGAAACGTCTCGGCGACCAAGATCAATCCGAGGGACGGCGGTGGCGTGAGGCTGTAGTTTTCGAGGCTTCCCGTCCAGCGCACCTTATCGTCCGCTCCAGATGTTGACGGTACGCGGCGACCAAGCACGGCCCGTCGCCCCGAGAACGAAGTCGCGAGCGTAAAAGAGCAGGCGCTTCTAGGGAAGGCGATGGAGGAAGATTGTGGCGTGGGGAATGGCGTCGTTCAGCTTCCGGTTCCGCGCGGGTTCAACCGGTGGCGGCCTGCTCACGCGTTGCCGCAGTGCCGGCGCTGCGACCGGATATCAGGGACGCCAGCGCGGCCGTGGCCACGAGCGACGCCGTGCCGGTTGCGTTAGCTTGTTTGCACAGCTATCACTCTTGCGTCACGTGGGTAACCGCCGCAGCGTCCACCATGGCGGCCGGCACGGTCGCACGAAAGGCACGTCCACCATGAGAAGAGTCTCGTCACGTTCAGCTTGGCCGCGATGATGGTCCTCGGCCCGGCGTCGTTCGCCGGCGCCGAGCAAACCCCTGCCAGCACGCCAGGACGACCCGGGCCCACGCCGCCGTGCCCCACTTCGACAACCACGGCACCCACCAGGCCCACATGAGCATCCCCTACTGCCCGCCCCACGACGCGCCCCGGCACCAGCACCGCATGTG
>JALYHF010000034.1 GCA_030776745.1 Actinomycetota bacterium
CCGAGCGTCGTTGTCAACCGGTTAGTTGAAGAACAGCAGCGCCCCCGACTTCTGGCACCGGGCTTCGGCCGGTACCCCCGCACGGCCGGCATGGTGCCGCCGGGGAAGGTCGGCACGGCCGTCGGAAACCGGGCATCTTGGGGGAGTGACGAACCCCCGGACGCTGCCACCGGAGCGCCTCGAGCGCCTTCGTCGGATCTGCCTGGCCTTGCCCGAGGCGAGCGAGAAGGAGGCCTGGGGTGACCCGACGTGGCGCGTGCGGGACCGCATCTTCGCCATGCAGAAGGGCAACTTCGAGGGCGGCCGGCCGTCGGTGTGGTTGAAGGCTGCCGAGGGCCTGCAGGGCGCGCTCGTCGCCTCCGCTCCCGACCGGTTCTTCGTTCCCCCCTACGTCGGACACAAGGGCTGGGTCGGCGTCCATCTCGACGATCGCCGCGTCGACTGGGAGGAGGTGGCCGACCTCGTCGAGGAGAGCTATCGCCTTGTCGCCCCGAAGCGCCTAGCGGCCCGTCTCGACACCCACGACTGAGTGTGTCGCCCCAACGGTCCGGGCGGCGTCTGGTAACCACGTGACGAGCGGGTGACCCTCCGCCCTCGAACTGGTCGGCGGGGCGGACGGCAGGTCCGGGCGGGCGGCGCGGACACACGTCTCCTGGTGAGAGGTCTTCCGCTCATGTTGCGCCGAGCGGCAGGTGCCGGTCTTGCCCGGCCAGGCACGGCTGGTTCGGAGTGAGATCGACCGGGTAGGCGAGCGACATGACCACGCCGACCCCTGAACCGTTCCCGCCGATCGAGCCGCCAACACCTGTCCCCGAGCCGTTGCCTCCGATGGACCCCGACCCCGACGTCCCCATCCCGCCGTCGCCTGGTCCGCCCATCCCTGATCCCGCACCGATGTAGGGCAGGAGCAGCCGTGGCCATCGGCGACGAGTCGCAGGAGCTTCTCCTCGATCTCCGAGCGACCCCGTAGCCAGTCGATCAGGACGGTGCTATCGACCAGGTACCTCGCCACCGTCCTGCTCCCCTCGCCGCGAGGCGCGCACCCATTCCTTGACCGCCTCGGTGCCCCGCCAGTGGGGTAGTCCTCCTCCTTCAGGATCCCTGCGCCCTCGTGGATGGCCCGCTCCGATGAGGCCCTGGGCCCGTGCGCCTCCCACCGCGTTGAATTTGAATCGTCCTGGAGGCTGTTATGGACCGGCACCGGGCGAAGACCAGCTACGACGAGAGCGGAGCCCCGACGCTCGAGTACACGGGCGTGACCGCGACGGCAGCCGTCATCGCCCTGTCGGTGCTGCTGGCCCTGGCGACGGTCGCCCCCGGAGTCGGCGACTGGTTTCGCCAGGCGATCTGCCAAGTCACCACCCTGGGGCAAGGACCGTGCGGAGCGGCCACCTCGGCAGACCAGCACCGTCCGCCGCAGCCGTGCGTGGTGTCTGCCACCAGCCAGTCCCTGCGGCGAGAGGTGGCCCTCGCCATCGTCACCGCAGGCGACGGCCGCAAGTTCGAGGTGGCCAAGCTCTCGGACGGTCGGTACCGCGTGACCCAGCTCACGAGCGACCAGCGCGGGCGTCGAGACCGGTGGGAGGCGGCTTCACCCTGACGGTGAACGACAGGACCGTCGGGGCCAATGCCGTGGCGGAGGCGGGGGGCGTCCCTCGACATGACCAAGGGTCGCGTCTGGTACACGTCGATCCCGCCGAGGTGCGGCGGATGGTCGACGAGGACGGCGAGGATGTCCTCGAGGACACCACCCTCGGCTCGCGAGGGCCCGCCCGCTGGTTCTGGGAGCGGGGCCAGGACGCGCTAGAGCGCCAGCCTCCCGTACACGGCCGGCGCCACCGCCCGGTTCATGGACGCCGCCCAGCGCCGCGGCTACAAGACCAGGCAGACCTACGCCAACGAGGACACGACCAACTTCGCCCTCGATGCGCAGGGCAAGCTCGGCCTCGAGTTCGGGGTGAGCACGTCGGTCCGGTCCGCTTCCCAGACCAGCACCGGCGCCGAGTACTGGGACGGCGCCCAGTGGGTGCAGCGAGCTGCTCCACCGGCGGGCTTCGTCGAGACGGCCGGCGAGGGATTCACCATCTTCTCGCCGCCAGCCCTCGCCGCCGAGAGGCGGACGTCCAGCAACGACGAACCGATGCTCGTCCTGAGGGACCAGCGCGCCCGACACCCAGGTGGCAGTGGTCCGCGACGTCATGCCCCGCGCCGGCGCCCTCGAGCAGTCGCTGGTGCTGGAGAGGACGGAGCGGACGGTCAAGAGATCGGCGGACGTCACCCGTGAGGTGGGTACCTGGCCGGGGGGACGCCAGGCCGTGCTGGTCCGGTGGACGGAGCAGCAACCACGACCAGGGGGGCCGGACGCCGCTCCGTCGCTCCGGAACTGGCAGCTGCTGCTCGAGGTGAACGACGGGTTGATCCTCAACGTCCTGGCCACCGCACCCGTGAGCGCTTCGAAGAAGCGCAGGTGGGCACCGTGCTGCGCACCTTCCGGCCCCGGCCGGCGTCGACCTGAGCAGCACGTGCCCCGCAACCTCGCCATCGCGCTGCGGGTGGGCGGCATCTCCATGATCCTGGCCGGGGTGGCCGGCCTGGCGCTCCTCGCCGCCGTTTCCTCGAGAGACGAGGATGGCCGGCTCATCCCCGTCCAGCCGGGCCCGGCGGTCGCCTTGCCGTCCGCCGGCTTCTGGCGCGCCGAAGACGCTGGTGCTGTACGGGCGCGCCGACGGGACGCTCCCCGGCGACGTCGAGCTGGGGTGCGACGTGACGGGACCCGACGGCGGTGACGTCGGCCTGAAGGTCTCGACGCTGGCCGCCATCGGGGCCGAGGAGCGCACGGTGGGCTCGGTGCGGCTCACCCCGCTGGCCACCGTGCGGAAGTTCAGCGCCGGTTGGCTGCTCGCCTGTTCCGGGCCAGCTGCCCGCGCCCGCCAACCGCTGTACCTGCTCGGCGAGTCACGTCCCCCATTGCCCAGCGGCTCGGTCGCCGGTTTCGCCGTCCTGTCACTCGTTCTGGGTGCCGGCGCCCTCCTGGCGCTGCGCGGCGCGGGCCGCGCCCCGGTCAGCGTTTGACGGGCACGCCGGTGATGGGAGGAAAGCCGGGGATCCGTACCTCGACTGACGTGGCACCGCCGGACAGCGGTGGATAGAGGCCGGTCAGGACCTGCCCCTTTCCGTCGAGCTCGATCGGCACCTCGGAGCAGACGCACTTACTGCGAAAGCCGCGATTTCGCATCTGCTGGCGACGCTGCCTGGGTCCCGGCGCAAGCGGTTCCGCTCCCCCGGCGAGGAACGGGGCTCGTCTCATCGAACGTCTGAGTTTGAGTCGCGCGTGTCGCTCGCCAGGAGTCGCAAGGAGGTGGATCATTTTCCTCATCCCGGTAGAACGGGACAATCCAACGCGGCATCGCCCGTATCTCGTGTACGCCCTGCTGATCGTCAACACTGCGATCGGCGTGCTCACGCTCGTGGCCGGCCCTGAGGATGTCTATCGCAACTACGGGTTCGTGCCGAGCGACCCGACGTGGGCGACGCTTTTCACGAGCATGTTCCTCCACGGAAGCCTGTGACATCTGCTCGGCAACATGTTCTTCCTGTGGATGTTCGGCGACAACGTCGAGGATGTACTCGGCTCGGGCACCTTCTTGGTCGCGTACCTGCTCTCCGGGGCGGCGGCCAGCGGAACCCACCTTGCCATGAGCTCCGCCAGCGACCTCCCGCTCATCGGAGCGAGTGGAGCCATCTCAGGCATCCTCGGCGTGTATGTCGTCTTCTTCCCCAAAGTCCCGACCGAGCTCTCGCTCTTCCTTCTGCTCTGGGAGGTCAAGACGCTGCAGGTAACAGCCGCAGGCGCCGTCGGGGCGTGGTTCGGTGAGCAACTTGTCTTGGCCTGGGTCACGGCGGTTACGGGCCTCGACAGGTTCGTCGGCGTCGCCTTCTGGGCGCACGTCGGTGGTCTGCTAACCGGCGCGGCACTCGCCGCCGGCCTCGTCCGCCTCGGGTACATCCGTCGGTACACCTCCGCTGACGGCGTTAGAAATCCTCTCCTCGGGTACGTGCGCTCCAGCCCGAGAGCCAATGACCGGCACCCGCAACAGCCAACGGAGTGACCAGCTCGGCAGGTGCCGCGTTGCTGGGGGATCAGCGATGTTGCAGTTCCCTCGCGATCGGCGGGCGCATCGGCGGCTTCCCCTAACGCGGGTGGTTGGATGGGAATACGGGAGAAGTCTGTGGAGGTGAGGTTCTGATGCGGTTCCAGGACCGGCACGACGCCTGCGGTCGCCTGGCTGAGGGGATGATCGACGGCTTCGTCGATCCGGTGGTCCTGGCCGTTCCTCGCGGCGGCGTCCCCGTGGCCTTCGAGGCGGCCCGGGCGCTGCACGCCCCCCTCGAGGTGTTCGTCGCCCGCAATATTGGCGTCCCCGGCCATCGCGAAGTCGGCACCGGCGTCACCGCCGAGGCGCCCCTGCGGCCCCTCCAAAACCAAGCGCCACGCCATCTTCTGGCGTCAGCGTCGCCGAACGTCGAGGCGGGCTGACATGGTCGTCGAGCGCCCCCTGGCCGTCCCGCTGGCACGTGGCGTCGCCCTCCACGGCGACCTGGCCGTGCCCCAGGAGCCCCTCGGGATGGTCGTGTTCGCACACGGCAGCGGCAGCAGCCGCCACAGCCCCCGCAACCGCATGGTGGCCGTCCACCTCCAACGCCGCGCCCTGGCCACGGTTCTCGTCGACCTGCTCAGCGAGGACGAGGAGCGCATCGACCTGCGCACCCGCCACCTCCGCTTCGACGTGGAGCTCCTCGCTCGGCGCGTGCACGTCGTGGCTCAGTGGCTGCGCTCGGGGAGCGAGGCCGCCGACCTGCCACTCACCTACTTCGGGGCCAGCACCGGTGCTGCCGCCGCCCTCATCGCCGCTGCAGATCGTCCCGACGGGGTGGCCGCCATCGTCTCCCGGGGCGGCCGACCCGATCTGGCCGGGGAGCGCCTGGCCCGGGTGCGAGCCCCCACGCTGTTGATCGTCGGCGGCCGCGATGAGGTCGTGCTCGACCTCAACCGTCGCGCCCAAGCCCAGCTCGGGGGGCCGTCGCGCCTCGAGATCGTCCCCGGCGCCACACACCTCTTCGAGGAACCGGGCGCTCTGGAGGCCGTCGCCGAACTGGCGGGGGAATGGCTCATCCATCACCTGTCGAGTGCTGGACCGAGAAGGTCGACATGACGGTGATCGCGCCGCTTCGCCGGAGGGACGAGCTCGACGACATCCGCTCGCTGGCCATGCCGTTGACCGGCACCCCGGACCTCGACCTGCTCAACGAGCACCATCGGCGATGCCCGCTACGTGCTGCTGGCCGAGGCCTCGCGCGACGGCCGACTACTACGCGTAGTGGGCCGAGCTGTCCAAGCGGCTGATCGCCGCCTCGCCGCGTCAAGTCGCCGTCACGTCGCCGAGCACGGCCTCTCCTTCGTACTGGAGGGCCCGACCGAGCAAGCGGCCCGGTCCACAGTGGAGCGGACGACGGGATTCGAACCCGCGACCCTCACCTTGGCAAGGTGATGCTCTACCAGCTGAGCCACGTCCGCAGTGGCGACCACCTTACCAAGGGGGGCGCCCGGCTTACCGGACGTTCCTGCCACCGGAAGCGGCGCCTGGCGCCGCTGCCCGCCAGAACCGCTACTTGAGCAGGCGGGACAGGCGGCGGTCGGCGAGGGGCTTGCCGCCCGTCTGGCAGGTGGGGCAGTACTGCAGGGACTTGGTGGCGAAGGAGACCTCGCGGATGGTGTCGGCGCACACCGGACAGGGTTGGCCGGTGCGGCCGTGCACCCGCAGGCCCGACTTCTTCTCGGCCTTGAGCCCGCCGGCCGGGAGCCCGGCGCTGCGGGCCACCGCATCGTGCAGGACCTCCACCAGGGCAGCGTGAAGGCGGGCGACCTCCTCCTCGCCCAGCTTGGCCGCCGACTTGAACGGCGAGAGGCGGGCGGCGTGCAGCGCCTCGTCGGAGTAGGCGTTGCCCACGCCGGCCACGACCGATTGGGTGGTGAGGGCGGCCTTGAGCTGGCCCCCGTGCTCGGCCAGCGCCGCCCCCAGGGCCCGCGCGTCGAAGCCGGGGGCGAGCGGGTCCGGCCCCAAGCGGGCCACCCCCTCGACCTCCTCGACGCCACGTACCACGTAGGCGGCCAGGCGCTTCTCGGTGCCGGCCTCGGTGACGTCGAAGCCCGCTCCCCCGCCCAGCCGCACCCGCAGGGCGAGGGGGCCCTTGCCCGGCTTGGCCCGGGCCGGCGCCAGCTGGTCGCTCCAGCGAACCCAGCCGCCCCGGGCCAGGTGGAGCACGAGCCACAAGGGGTCGGCGTGGACCAGGAGGAACTTCCCACGCCGGGCGCAGCCGGTTATGGCTCGACCGTGCAGGGCGTCGAGGGGAGGGTCGAAGGTCTTGAGGGCGGCGAAGGCCACCAGCTCGGTTCGCTCGATCACCGAACCCGTCGCCTTCTCTCCCAGGAACCGGGCCAGCGACTCCACCTCGGGCAGCTCCGGCACAGCCGCTACACCCCGGTGGAGCCGAAGCCGCCCACGCCCCGCTGGCTGGGCGGCAGCTCGCCGGCCACGGCGAAGGCGGCGTGCTCGACCCGCTGGATCACCAGTTGGGCGATGCGGTCGCCCCGCCGCACGTGGTAGGCCCGCTCCGGGTCGGTGTTGACCAGCAGCACCTGCAGCTCGTCCCGGTAGCCGGCGTCGATCAGCCCCGGGGTGTTCAGGCACGTCACGCCGTGGCGCCAGGCCAGCCCGCTGCGAGGTTGCACGAAGCCGGCGTAGCCCTCGGGGATGGCCACGGCGATGCCCGTCCCCACGAAGGCCCGCCCACCCCCCGGAGCCAGCGTGGCGTCGTGTCGCGCCACCAGGTCCGCCCCGGCGTCCCCGGACCGGGCGTACGTGGGCAGGGCCAGGTCCGGGTCGAGACGCACGACGGGCACCTCCAGCACCCTCCCAGCGTACGATCCCGCCGGTGCTCGTCTGGATGGACCTGGAGATGACCGGGCTGGACCCGGCCACCTCGGTGATCGTCGAGGTGGCCACCCTGGTCACCGACGACGAGCTGGAGATCGTGGCCGAGGGACCCGACGTGGTGGTGGCCTGCCCCCCCGAGCCGCTGGCGGCGATGGAGGACGAGGTCCGCGACATGCACACGAGCAGCGGGTTGTTGGCGGCCGTCGAGGCCTCGACGGTCTCCCTGGAGCAGGCCGGACGCCTGACCCTGGACTTCATCAAGGAGCACGTCCCCGAGCCGAGAACCGTCCCGTTGTGCGGCAACTCCATCGGCACCGACCGGCGCTTCCTCGCCGCCTATCTCCCCGAGGTCGAGGCCTGGCTGCACTACCGCTCGGTGGACGTATCCACCGTCAAGGAGCTCTGCCGGCGGTGGTACCCCGCCGCCTTGGCCGACGCGCCCGCCAAGGTGGCGGGACATCGCGCCCTTGACGACGTTCGGGAGAGCGTCGAGGAGCTGCGCTACTACCGCTCGGCCATCTTCCGGTGAGGGAGACGCCGGGGAGGCGACCTAGGCTGAAGGCGGAGGAGGTGTCGGGGTGAGGCTTCGTCGAGGGTGGGTGCCGGCGCTGGTGGCGGTGGCCCTGGTGGCCCCGGCGATGGCGTTGGCCCACCCCCCCGCGCCGGGCCAGGAGCGCGCCTTCCCCGCTGCTCCCCCGGCCATCGACGACCCGGGGCCGTGCACGGACGAAGCAGCCGCCTCGCTGCCCGACGGTCCCGGCCACGACCACCTCGACCTGGCCGGACACCGCTTCTCGTGCCGGATGCGCCAGGTGTTCTTCGACGGGCTGGGCGACGAGCTGGCCGCCCAGAACGACGTGGTGCTGGGCGAGATGGACGTGAAGAACGACCTCGCTGCGGTGGCGGTGACGTTCCCCGAGTCGGGCGTGCTGTTCTTCGACGTCTCCGACCCGGCCGAGCCCAAGTTCTTGAGCTGGTACCGCGGCTCGAAGTGTGAGGCGGTGGTGGCCGACGTCAACTGCGGCGCCTTCGTCGACCTCTCCAGCGACGCCACGGTGGCGTTCCTGTCCTCCCAGGCTCTCAGCGTCGTCCCCGGCGGGTTGCCCGACCTCGGCGTGCGGCCCGTCTCCGCGCCCGGCGTCGAGGTGATCGACGTTCGCCAGCCCGACCAGCCCAAGCTGGCGCAGGTCTATCCGGTGGTGAGCGTGGGCGGGGTGCACACGTCGCGCTCCCACGTGGTGCCCCGCGGCTCTTCCGGGGACGGGCCACGGTCGCCGGGCGAGTACCTCTTCTCGGTGGCCAACGGCTTGGGGCTCGAGATCACGCGGCTGGACCGCCTCGGTGGACGGCCCCTCCTCACGCCGGTCCGACGCCTCGGCATCGACGACGTGCACGACACCTTCATCCAGAACGACCCCCTCACCGGGCGGACCTACCTGTACGTGGCGGCCGGCTTCGAGTCCGGTGCCTACGTCTACGACGTCACCGACCCGGCCCAGCCCCAGCTCCTGGCCGAGTGGGACCTCACGCCCCAATGCTCGGCCGACTGGTACGCCCACACCATCGACGTGGTGGTGCGGGACGGCCGGCGCTCGCTCACCATGGACGCCGAGAGCCTGGACCTGGGCGACCAACCGGCCGCCGACCAGGCCCGCGGCTGCGGCTTGGTCCACGGGAACGGCGACAAGCCCGGTCCGCTCTGGATCGTCGATGCCACCGACTTCTCCAGGCTCGGTCCGGCCCAGGACAACGGCGACGACGCCGAGGACCTGCTCCGGGTGGCCTCCGAGGAGGCACTCGTCACCACCTGGACCAACCCGGCGGGACGGCCCGGCGGCGACCTGCGGTTCTCACCCCACAACCAGCAGGTGGTGGGCGACCGGATCTACCTGTCCCACTACCACGGCGGCGTGTACGTCCTCGACGCCTCGGCGGCGTTCCGTGGCCGTCGCCAGCGCCCCCGGGAGCTGGGCTTCGTGGTCCCCCACGGCGGCGACCCGCGACCCGCCAACAAGCCCCTGGTCCAGCCACTGGTCGGGTTCTTCGGCGACCTTCCGGCCGACCGGCCCATGATCTGGGACGCCGTGTTCTACGAGGGCCATGTGCTGGCGGCCGACATGTTCGGCGGCCTCTACTCCTTCCAGTACGAGGGCGACGCCGAGTAGCACCGGCGCCACCAAGGCGTTTTGGCCGGCCACGCCACGGCTGACAACACTGTGCCGCCATGAGCGACGGCAAGAACCCCCAGCCCTCCCTCGGGTTCTCGCAGGCCACGAACCGGGGAATGCGCGTAGCGGAGGACATCATCTACGCCCTCACCGCCTTGATCCTGGTCGGTGGCGCGCTGGCCATCCTGCTCGATGCCGCCTACAGCTTCGCCACCGAGGCCTCCGAGAACCTGCGCAAGGCCATCGAGTCCACCCTCGACGCCCTGCTCATCGTGTTCATCCTCGTCGAGCTCCTGGGAGCGGTCCGCGAGACGCTCTCGGAGCGAAGGCTCGTGGCCGAGCCCTTCCTGCTGGTGGGGATCATCGCCGCCATCAAGGAGATAGTGGTGGTGGCCAGCTTCAGCGGCAAGAAGGACGACATCGAAGGGGCCATGCTCGAGATCGGCGTCCTCGGCGGCGTCATCATCGGCCTGAGCCTGGCCACCTGGCTCCTCCGGCGCAAGGAGCGCGAACCCGGTGAGTGAGGGCGGTCCGGCCGGGGTCGCCCGGCGTCAATTCCGCGAGGACCCCACCGTGGTGGTCGTCGTGGTGGAGGAGGTGGTGGAGGTGGATCCCGGGCGGGTGGTCACGGGCGCCGGCGGGCGGCGGGGCCGGTACTGGGTGGTGGGCGGGTAGTAGTCCGGCAGGGGGGGCAGGGGGGGCAGGTCGGAGTAGGGCAGCGTGGTGGTCGTCGGGATGGTGGCGACGGTGGGCGGGGGCGGGGGCGGGGGCGGCGGGGACGCCACCCGCAGACCCAGCGACTCGGGCGAGGCGGTGTACAGGGGCTCGGGCCGCACCCCTTGGAGGGCCACCCGCATGGTGTCCCTCCAGATGGTCGCCGGGAAGGAGCCGCCCGTGACCGAGCGGCCGTGCACGTTCCGCATGGGCTTGGGCTCGAGGTAGCCGTTCCACACGGCGGTCGCCATCTGCGGCACGTAGCCCACGAACCAGGCGTCCTTGTTCTCCTGGGTGGTCCCGGTCTTGCCGGCCATGGGCCGGTCGAGGGCGGCACCCCTGCCGGTGCCCTCCCGCACCACCCGCTGCATCGGGTTGTTGAGGACGCCGACCTCGTCGGGCAGGAGGACGTTCCTGGTCGACGGGCGGCGGGAGTACACCACGTTGCCCGACCGGTCCTTGATGCGGGCGATGGCGTAGGGCTCGGCGTAGACGCCCTTGGCCGCGAAGGTGGCGAAGGCGGCGGCCATCTCCAGCGGGGTGACGCCGTCCTTGAGCCCGCCCAGGGCGATGGCGGGGACCTCGGGGACCTCCACCTCCTCGTCCGGGGCACCCAGGTCCTGTGCCACCCGGGCCACGTTGGCGGGGCCCGCCTCGAGGCCCAGCGCCATGTAGACCACGTTGATGGAGTGCACCAGCCCGTCGTCGACGGTGGTCGGGCCCCGCCCCTCCCCCTCGTAGTTCTCGACCGGGAACCGCTGCCCTCGGTATTCGAACTGCTTGGGCGACGAGGCGTCGAACCGGGTGCGGGGGTCGACGCCCTCGCGCAGGCCGGCCAGGTAGACGAACGGCTTGTAGGCCGAACCCGGTTGGCGGCGGGCCTGGCTGGCCGTGTCGAACTTCTGGGTGGCGAAGTCGAGGCCCCCGAAGAGGTTGCGGATGGCGCCGTCACCCGGCTGGACCGACGCCACCGCCGCCGTCGGGTCGGTGGGCAGGCCGAGGGTCTTGGCCACGGCCTGGGTGGCGGCGTCGAAGACCTTGGGATCCAGGGTCGTCTCCACGGTGAACCCACCGGTGAACAGCTGGCGGCCGCGGCTCTCGGGGCTGGCCCCGAGCTGGTCGATGCCCCTGGCCTCGCGCTTCACGTACTCCACGAAGTGCGGTGCCCGCATCGGCGTGACCGCCGGCGGGGGGGCCACGACGCCGAGGGGAGCGCTCCTGGCCTGGGCCAGGCCCGCTTCGTCCAGCCAGCCGTGCTTGGCCATGTTGCGAAGGACCTGGTCCCGGCGGGCCTGGACCTCTCCCGGGGCGGTGCGGGGATCCAGCCCCTCGGGCGAGCGGATCTTGCCGGCCAGCGTGGCCGCCTGCGGCACGCTCAGCTGCTCGGGCGCCACCCCGAAGAAGGTGCGGGAAGCCACGGCGATGCCGTAGGCGCCCTCCCCGAAGTACACCTGGTTGAGGTAGCGCTCGAGCAACTCGTCCTTGCTGTAGCGCCGCTCGAGCTTGCTGGCGTACAGGACCTCCTTGAACTTGCGCAGGAAGCTGCGGGCCGATCCGGTGTTGTTGATCTTGGCCAGCTGCTGGGTGATGGTGCTCCCGCCCTGCGTCCGCGACCCGGTGGTGTTGCGCAACAGGGCCCGGAACACCGCGGTCGGATCCACGCCGCTGTGGGAGTAGAACTGGGCGTCCTCGGCGGCCAGCACGGCTTTGGGCACGTGCTCGGGGAGGGAGTCGAGGGCGATGAGAGAGCGACGCTCCTCGCCCAGGTCGGCCAGGACGCTGCCGTCGAGGGCGACCACCTTGGTGGCCTCCGGCAGCTTCTCCAACTCCCCCACGCCGGGCGCCAGCGGGGAGGCGACGAAGAGGATCACCTTGCTGACGCCGAGAGCGGTCACCCGACGCAGCGGCGGGACCGCCGCCACCACCACCAGCAGTGCCAGGGTGGCCAGGCCGATCCGCGCCCAGGGCAGGCGCCGCCAGCGCGGCGGGTCAGCGTGGTGGCGATCGGAGGAGTTGGCGTTGACGTACTCGCGGAGCATGGCGATCTCTCTTCTGACGCAGCACCCGGGGAAACGTGACGAGGCCGAGCACCGGTTCCTCGCTGCCCGGGCTCATCGGCCGGAGCCCACCGCCACCTTGACCCACTTCGATGATCCGGTCCGGTCGCCCGGAGCGAGGTAGGGGACGCGTGGGCAGGCCGGTACGGTTGGCACCGGTGAGGGAGAGACGGCCGGCGGGCGGCGTGGACCCGGAGAGAGTCGACGCCCTGCTCGCTCGGGCTCGTCGCGAGGTGGACGACGGCCTCCTCCCGTCGTGCCAGGTGGCGCTGGCCCGCCACGGCGAGCTGATCGTCTTCGAGGCCTTCGGGGAGGCGACGACGGCCACCCGCTACACGGTGTTCTCCTGCACCAAGCCCCTGGTGGCCGCCGCCGTGTGGGTCCTGATGGGCGACGGCCGCCTCGACGTGTCCCGGCCCGTGGCCCACTACATCCCCGAGTTCGCCACCTTCGGCAAGGAGGTCGTCACCGTCGAGCAGGTGCTGCTGCACACCTCGGGCTTCCCCCATGCGCCGCTCGGACCACCGGAGTGGGACACGCGTGAGGGGCGCCTCCGCGCCTTTCGCCGCTGGGAGCTGAGCCGCCAGCCGGGGGTAGCGTACGAGTACCACCCCAGCTCGGCCCACTGGGTCCTGGCCGAGCTCGTCGAGCGAGCCGGGGGCATGGACTTCCGGGACTTCGTGCACCAACGGGTCACCCGTCCGGCCGGGATCGCCGAGCGGGTGCTCGGCATCCCGCCGGGCCACCAGCAAGGCATCGCTCGTCTCGAGGTGCGGGGACAGGCCGCCACCGCCGACGAGCTGGAGGCCGTCCTCGGCGTCCGGGAGCTGCCCCTCGGCGAGGTCACCAACGAGGTCCTGGTCGCCTTCAACCGCCCGGACGTGCGCGCCGTGGGCGTCCCGGGCGCTGGGGCGGTGATGCGGGCCGACCAGCTGGCCCTGTTCTACCAAGCGCTGCTGCACAACCCGGGCCGGATCTGGGACCCGGCCGTCCTGGCCGACGCCACCGCCACCGTGCGCTGCCGGTTGGGAGACCCGCTCTTCGCCATGCCGGCCAACCGCACCTTGGGCCTGGTGCAGGCCGGCGACGACGGCTTGTCGTTCCTGCGCGGCTTCGGTACCACCGTGTCGCCCCGCACCTTCGGTCACGGCGGCGCCGCCGGCCAGATCGCCTGGGCCGACCCGGCGAGCGGGCTGTCGATGGCCTACCTGACCAACGGGATCGACGCCAACGTGCTCCGGCAGGGCCGGCGGGGCATCGACCTCTCCAGCCTGGCCGGTGCCTGCGCCACCGAGCCGGGGGCGCAGCTCACCCCAGCGTGAGGCAGCGGACGGCGGGCAGCCCGGACGCCACCGGATCCCAGCTCAGGCCCTCGTCGCCTGACGCGTACACCTCACCCCCGGTGGTGGCAAAGGCGGCGGTCCCTTCGGGGCCGCCCGCCAGCCAGAAGGTGTCGACGTTGCCCTCCAGCCACTCGGGGAGCCCCCGCCGGCACCGCTCGAAGGGGCCGTCGGCCCCGAGCGGCCGCCGGTACACCGCCGCCTGATCCCCCCGGGGGCCGCTGGACGCGCTGATCAGCACCGTCCCGCCGCACACCGCCACCGCCCTGCTGTAGGTGGCGTGGAGCCCGTCGTCGTGCACGGCCCAGGTGACGCCGTCGTCCTGGCTGGTGGCCAGTCCGTGGGCGCAGGCGGCCACGGCCATCCCGCCCTCGAGGGCCTCCACCTGGTGCACGTCGTGGTGGAGGTCGATGGTGGGCTGCCACGAGGCCCCGTCGTCGTCGGAGCGGAGGATGCCGCCCACGTGGACGTTGACCAGCGTGGTGCCGCCGGGGCCCACCGAGAGGGACCGCACGTCGGGTGGGCCGCCCCACGGCGTGTACCAGTCCTGGCGGCCCTCCACGCGCTCGAAGGCCGCGACCCGCCGAGCCGTGCTTCCCAACCGGAACAGGTGGGCCTCGGCCGCGCCCACCCACGGGTCACCGCCCGGTGGCCCGTCGATGCAGTTGAGGGCAGGGCCGTCCACGGCCGGGCCGAGGACCCCGCCGAGGGTGCACACCTGACGCCCGTCGAGGATGGCCCACTCCTTGGACATGGCCCGGACGTCGCTGCCCTCGAAGGCCACCGTACGCCCGGTGGGGACCTCCACCAGCCCGGAGCGGGTCCCCACGAGCACGCGCACCACGCTTCGATGGTAGACCCCTGGCCCATGGGTGGCGGAGCCTCGGAACGGCTCGACCGGTACCGGGCCATGCGCGACTTCCAGCGGACGCCGGAGCCGGCAGGTGGCGACGAGGCGGCCCCGGACCGGCACCGCTTCGTCGTGCAGGAGCACCACGCCACCGCCCTGCACTGGGACCTTCGCCTCGAGCGCGACGGCGTGCTCGTGTCCTGGGCGGTGCCCAAGGGCATCCCACGCGACCCGCGGGAGAACCACCTCGCCGTCCACACCGAGGACCACCCCCTCTCCTATCTGGACTTCGAGGGGCACATCCCGGAGGGGGAGTACGGCGGCGGCCGCATGACGATCTGGGACCGGGGCACCTACGACTGGCAGAAGTGGGACGACCGCGAGGTCATGGTCACCCTCCACGGCGAGCGGGCCCGGGGCCGCTACGTCCTGTTCCGCACGGAAGGCAAGCAGTGGATGATGCACCGCATGGACCCGCCCGAGGACCCGGGACGGGAGCCCATGCCCACCGGCCTGCGTCCGATCCCTCTCCGGGTCGCCCGGCTCCCCGAGGACCAGGAGGCCTGGTCGTTCGAGGCGGCGTGGGGGGGCCAGCGGGTGCTGGTGTCCTCCGAGGGTGGGCGCATCCGGGTCCACGACGAGCCCGACGGCGACGTCACCGACCGATACCCGGAGCTGCGCGACCTGGGTCGCGCCATCGGGGCCGTGGCCGTGATCCTCGACGGGGAGATCGTGGCCACCGGGCCCGAGGGCCGCCCGGACGCCCGCGCCTTGGGCCGTCGGGCCGAGGCGCGCAACCAGGCCGCCCTGCGCCGGATGGCGGCCCGGGCTCCGGTCGCCTTCCTGGCCGCCGACGTGGCCTGGCTCGAAGGGCACGCCACGACGCCGATCCCCTACCGCCAGCGCCGCCAGCTCCTCGAACGCCTGTCGCTGGCCGGTCCTTCCTGGCGGATGGCACCGTCGCACCCGGGTGAGGGCGCCACCCTGCTCGAGGCCAGCCGGGCCCAGGGCCTGCCCGGGGTGGTGGCCCGGCGCCTGAACGGAGGCTACGAGGAGGGCAACCTGGTCTTCGTCCCCACCTCCGCATAGGCCGGCGCCCTACATTCGGGGCTGTGGACCAGGAGCGCCTGCGAAAGGCCATCGACGCCATCGACGCCACCAACGCCGCCGACCCCAACCGGATCCTGGTCGAGGGCGAGGAGCGGCCCAAGGAGCTGGCCCACGCCGAGCTGGTCACGGAGTGGGTCCGCCGCCTTCGACCCGAGGCCGGCGAGCCCCTGCTCCTCGCCGCCCGGGCCCATCACCTGCGGCGATGGGCCGTCCCCCGCTCGACGTACCCGGAGGGCCGAGCCGGGTACCTGCGCTGGCGCCGCGACCTCCACGAGCGCCACGCGGCGGAGACGGCCGAGATCCTCCGCGACGCCGGCTACGACGAGGCCACCGTGGCCCGGGTGGGTGACATCGTGCGGAAGCGCAACCTCAAGTCCGACCCCGACGTGCAGGCGCTCGAGGACGCCCTCTGCCTCGTGTTCCTCCAGACTCAGTTCCACGACCTGGCCGATCGCCTCGAGCACGCCAAGACGGTCGAGGTGGTCCGCAAGACGCTGGCCAAGATGAGCGATGATGGCAAGCGCTACGCCCTCGGCATCCCCCAGCAGGCCGAGGACGCCGCCCTCCTGGAGGAGGCCCTGGCCGGCTGAGGCGACTGCCCCGGTGTCCGCGTGCCGTCGAGCTAGTCGGCGAGCTTCCGGAGACCGCTGTTGAGCCACCCCATCACCACGTCGGGCGGCTGTCCGAGCAGCTCGGCGATCTCCTTGTAGTTCGTCCCCTGCACGGCCAGCTCCAGCGCCCGCCGTTCGTCGCCGTCGAGCGCCGGATCTTCCAGTGAGGTACCAGGCGAGCCCACCTCCCCTTCGGCAGTGCCGGAGGTGGCGCCGATGTCGGAGAGATGGAGCCCCACGCCGCTCGATGACGCCCGGCGGGTCTGCTCCAGCAGGAAGTTCCGTACCGACACCCCCGGAGCGGCCACGGCGTCGGGGTGGTCCCAGAGGCAGACGAAGGCTTCCGTGACCGCCCTCTCGGCGCTCTCCCGCTCGCCGACCAGTTGGAAGGCGAGGCCGAGCACGGCGTCGGCGTGCCGCCGGAAGAGCTCGTGAAGGCAATCCACGTCCGAGGCGCTGAGGCCGGCGACGAGCTCGGCCTCGTCGACCTCGGCCAGCAGCGAGGGCTCGGCGTTCACGCTGGGGCGCGGGCCGCGAGCTCGGCCGGCTCCTCGTCGACGGCCGAGGCGTTCCAGTCGTTCATCACGTCGTGGTAGAGACGGCGCACCACCGACAAGAAGTACAGGCCGGCCGGAACGCCGAGGGCGTTCACCAGGAACCCGTGGCCGTCCAACATGGGACGGTCGGCGGCGGCCGAGACGACCAGGACGGCGTGCATGGCGGCGCAGGTGAGGAAGATCCCGGTCATGGCCCCGCCGGAGAGCGACCAGCCGGACAGCGTCCGGTGGTTGTGCAGCTGCGTCCGGAACAAGAAGTACCCGATGGTGACGTAGATGCCGATCAGCAGGACCTGGGGCGCCATGGCCAGGTCCAAGGCCAGGCGGCCGTCGACCATGTCGGCCGAACTGAAGGCCAGGCCGGTCACGTACCCGCCGGCGACGGCCGGCAGAAGCATCACCCATCCCGGAGTGCCGGAGACGAACCGGTCCCCCCGGCCCCCGAAGAACGCTTCCACCCGCAGGGCGTAGAAGGCAGCCGCGAACGGAAGCCCCACCACGACCGTGACCAGGTCGAGCGCCCCCACGATGCGACCCTCGAACCCGACGTGGACCCCATGGACCAGGTGATGCGGTCCGCAGGTGAAGGCGATGGCGGTCAGGCCGGCCCCGAAGCGGGAGAAGCCTCGAACGGCCCAGCCTCGCTTCATGTCGATGAGGATCAACGCGCCGATGCTGACGTAGGCGGTCCCGAGAACGAGGTGGGCCAGGGCCACGACGAACCTCATCGCCTGTCCCTTCCCGAGATCCCCATCTGCCACATGGCCTCGTCGATGATGGAGCGGCGGGCGGCCCGTCGACTCGTCGACGGCGCCGGGCGGGCCTGGGCAGCCT
>JALYHF010000035.1 GCA_030776745.1 Actinomycetota bacterium
TTGAAGTTCTCGGCCCCCTCGGCGTTGGTGACGATCAGGAACCGGTCGCCGTGGTGGTCCACCTGGTACTCCACGCCCTGTCGGCGAGGCTCCACCACGGCGAACTCGCCGTCGGGCTCGGCGGCGGCCAGGAAGTGCACCTCGGTGGTGACCTTGCTCTCCAGGTTGAGCAGGAGGTACTGCTCGCTCTTCGTGAGCTGCACGCTGAGGAAGAACCGCTCGTCGTCCTCCTGATAGACGAGCACGTCGTCGGAGGGGGGCGATCCCACCGCGTGGCGCCACAGCTGATGGGGGCGCATGGCGTCGTCCACCTTGGTGTAGAAGACGAAGCGGCCCGCCCCGGCCCAGGCCAGCCCGTAGTAGGTGTCGACCACCTCGTCGGCCAGGTCTTGGCCCGAAGCCAGGTCCCGGATGCGCAGGGTGTAACGCTCGCTCCCGTTGCTGTCGGTGGCGTAGGCCAGCAGGGCGGCGTCGGGGCTCACCGCCAGGTTGGCCACCTCGAAGTAGGCGTGGCCGCTGGCCAGCACGTTCTCGTCCAGCATCACCTCCTCGGGTCCCTCGGGCCCGTCGGGGCCGCCCTTCTTCCGACAGGCGATGGGGTACTGCAGGCCCTGCACCGTGCGGGCGTAGTACCACCACTCCCCCTTGCGGGCCGGCACGGACAGGTCGGTCTCGAGGATTCGGGCCACCATCTCGTCGTACAGCTCCTGCTGCAGGCCCTCGGTGGGGGCCAGGACGTGGCGGGTGTAGGCGTTCTCGGCCTCCAGGTGGGCGATGACCTCGGGGTCGTCCCTGTCCCGCAGCCAGGCCCACTCGTCCACCCGCTCGTCGCCGTGGACGGCCACCCGCACCGGCCGCCGGGGAGCGACCGGGGGAGGGGGGCCTGTGCCGCTCATCTGCCTAGCCTCTCACCCGTGCCCGACAGTGCGCCCGCCCCCCGGCGCCTCGTGGTGCTCGGGCCCGACGCCGGGGCGGTGGCCCGGGCCGTGCGGGAGCTGCGCCAGAGCGGCGCGAGGGTGGCCGGGTTCGTGGGCCAGGACGACGACGAGGAGGTGGCCCGGGAGATGGCCACCGAGATGCTGGGCGGCCTGGACGAGGTGGTCCGCGTGCCTAGCCGGCGCTGACGCGGTCGCCGAGGAGCAGCTGCAGCTCGTCGAGCAGCTCGAGCAGCTCGGCACCGGAGAACAGGTCGCGTTGGATGGTGAGGGTGAGCCAGGTCTCCACCAGCCGCCCGGCCGGCAGGTCCCGCACCTCGCCGTAGAGGTCGAAGAGGCGTTCCTGCACGCGCGAGGCGCTGAAGAAGGCTTCCTCGCCCGCGACCGTGCGCCAGTTCGTGATGAGCTGCTCCGCCTTGTCCATCGGAGAGTCCAACGTCGTCATCTCCCGGGTTGTTCCCCGTGCGGTCCACCGGCACTCGCGACGGTAGCGGGACCGGCTCGACGCTGTCGATCCGCCGGCACGGGATGCCGTCGGGGTGGAGGATTGTTACTATCTGGGTAGGAGAAATTCGCAGGCGTCCGAGAGGGAGTCCCACCCATGGCCACCACCGACCTCGACTTGGGTCGATACCAGCTGGGCTGGAGCGACATCGTCGACTACGCCTTCACGCCCAAGAAGGGCATCAACGAAGAGGTCGTCCGGGAGATCTCCTGGTGGAAGGGCGAGCCCGACTGGATGACGCAGTTCCGGCTCAAGGCGCTGCGCCACTTCGAGCGCAGCCCGATGAAGCCCTGGTTCGCGGTGAACATGCCGGACATCGACTTCAACGACATCTACTACTACCTGAAGCCGGCCGGCGAGCAGGTCGACGACTGGGACGCCCTGCCCGACGCCATGAAGGCGACCTACGAGAAGCTGGGGATCCCCGAGGCCGAGCGGAAGTACCTGGCCGGCGTGACGGCGCAGTACGAGTCCGAGGTCGTGTACCACAAGAACCGGGACGACCTCGAGGCGCAGGGGATCCTGTTCTCCGACATGGACACGGCGCTGCGAGAGCACCCCGAGATCGTCAAGAAGTACTTCGGCAAGGTCATCCCGCCCGGCGACAACAAGTTCGCCGCCCTGAACTCGGCCGTGTGGTCGGGGGGGTCGTTCATCTACATCCCGCCCGGCGTGAAGTGCGAGATGCCCCTGCAGGCCTACTTCCGGATCAACCAGGAGAACGCCGGCCAGTTCGAGCGGACGCTGATCATCGCCGACGAGGGCGCCCAGGTCCACTACATCGAGGGCTGCTCGGCGCCGG
>JALYHF010000036.1 GCA_030776745.1 Actinomycetota bacterium
GGGCGTGGTTTCGCCGATCGCTCTCCGTCAACGAGGCGGGGTGGCACCGGGAAAACCCGTTCTGAGCTGTATCAGTGGCGCGCCGGCGGCATCTTGCCATCGCTGGCAGAGGTATCTGCCCGGGAGACTTCGAGAGCGACGGCGTGGACGAGGAAGGCACGGCACAGGGGACCCGACGTCGCCGGACTGGCTGTGTTGCCATCGCTCTGGCGGCAGTCCTGTTCCCTGGCGCGTGGCGGGCGGCAGCTCGAGTAGGGGGACCGTCCGACGGGGCCCTCACTTCGTCGCACTCGCCGCCCTGGAGCTCTGCAGGCGTTGTGGTGACGGCGGCTGAAGGTACCCCCGGGCTTCGCCCTGGCGATCTGGTGGTGGCGGTCGACGGCGTCGCGCTGGAGGCCTGGGCCGCCCGACGAGGAGAAGTCCCGTTGCCAGAGCGCCGCCCTGGTGACCACTTGCGCTATGAGGTCGTGCGCGAAGACCGGCGGCTCGAGCTCGACGTCGTGCTCGACCGCACGGGTTGGTGGGAGGCGCTGGCGGGAAACAGCACTGCCGTTCCCGTGGCCGTCTGCAGCATGGCGGTCGGCGTTCTGGTGTTCCTCCGTCGGCCCTGGGACAGGGTGGCCCGCCTCATCCTCGTCATCGCCGTGCTCGTTGGCGGGGGCGCGGTCGCCTCACCCTTCGTCGAGGTGATGGACCTGGTGGGAGGCCAGGATCTGCGCTCCTACGTCGCCGATCGGGTGGCGGTGGCCCTCATGTGGGGCGCGCTGTTCCACTTCGCCCTCATCTTCCCCGAGCCATGGCTGCCGCCACGTCGCCGCCGCTGGCTGGTCGGAGCCGGCTACGCCGGTCCCTTCGTGCTCCACGCCTGTTATCTGGCCGTCACTCTGCCAGCGACGAGTAGCAGCCTCGAACGGCTGGGACGCGTCCTGGCGCTGAGCTTCGTCCCCCGGCGCGTCTACCCGGTCGCGGTGGTGGCGGCGCTGTTTCTCGGCGCTCGGGCCGCCCCGACTGCCGCGGACCGCCAGCGCGGCAAATGGGTGCTGGTGGCGTTCTTCGCCTCCGCCGCCCTCTACCTCGGACTGGGCACGATGCCCGCACTGTTCTGGGGCCGTCCCCTGGTGCCCGAGGAGTGGCTGCCGTTGGCCTTCCTGCCCTGTCCCCTCGCCATCGGCGCTGCCATCTTGCGCTACCGGCTCTTCGACGTCGAGCTCATTCTCAAGCGCTCGCTCATCTACGCGGGCCTGACCGCCGGGGTGTTCGCCATCTATGTTGCCGTCATCGGCCTCCTGAACCGCGCCGTGAACGAGCAAGGGGCCTTGGTGCCCCTGGTCGCGAGTGCCGCGGTGGCCTGGTGCATCCCAGCCCTTCGCGACCGCCTCCAGCGCCGCGTGAGCAGGTTCATCTACGGGGAGCGAGACGATCCCCATGAAGTCGTCTCCCGCCTGAGCCAACGACTGGAGGCCACCGCCTCCCCCGAAGCCATCCTTCCTGGCGTGGTGGAGACCTTGGCCCTCACGCTCCGCCTGCCCTACGCCGCCATCGAGTTGCACAGCCCCGAAGGCGTTGTGCAAGCGACGGCCAGCCACGGCACCGCTTCCCGAGACTCGTTGAGCGTGCCCCTCGTCCACCGAGGCCAGGCGGTGGGGCGGCTGCTGCTGGAGGTGGGACCAGGCGCCGAGCCGTTCGGCCCGGCCGACCGTCGCCTCCTCGAGGACCTGGCCAGACAAGTGGCAGTGACGGCGCACGGGCTGTTGTTGACCCTTGCTCTCCAGGGCTCCTTGGAGCGTGTGGTTACGGCCAGGGAGGAGGAGCGTCGGCGCCTGCGTCGTGACCTCCACGACGGCCTGGGACCAACGCTGGCCTCGGCCGCGCTGCAGTTGGACGTGGCCCGGGGACTGGTCCGTGCCGACGCCACCGGCGCGGAGTGCTTGCTTGGCCGTCTCACCACCCAGATCCAAACTGCCATCGCTGATCTCCGCCATGTGATAGACGGCCTGCGCCCCCAGATGCTCGACCAGCTCGGCCTGGTGTCGGCCATCGAGGCCCGCGCCCGCGAGTTGGGGGGCGGTCCCGGCGAGGGCAAGCCGCGCGCTGGCGTCCTCGAGGTGAGCGTGGAGACCGAAGGCGACCTGGGCAGCCTCCCGGCGGCGGTCGAGGTCGCTGCGTTCCGCATCGTCACAGAAGCGCTGGCCAACGCCTGGCGCCACGGCGGCGCCACGGCCTGCACCGTGCGCTTGGCGACGAACGGCGCCCTTGCGCTCAGCGTGGAGGACAACGGCTTGGGGCTGCCGGCGACGTTGGTTGCCGGCGTTGGTATTCCTTCCATGCGCGAGCGGGCCGCCGAGTTGGGTGGCACCTGCGAGATCGAAGCAGCTCCCGACGGGGGCACGCTGGTGCAGGCCCGCTTTCCGCTCCCCCAGCGCGGGGCCTCCTAGCCGTGGATCGCCTGCAGGTCCTCGTCGCCGACGACCACCCGATGTTCAGGCAAGGCGTGCGGTCCGTGCTGGAGTCGGCTCCCGGCATAGAGGTGGTGGCCGAGGCCGCCACGGGGGCGGAGGCGGTCGCCGCCGCCCGCGAGCATCAGCCCGACGTGGTGGCCATGGACATCCACATGCCTGAGCTCAACGGGATCGAGGCGACCCGCCAGATCGTGGAAACCAGCCCCCACATCGCGGTCGTGGTGCTCACCATGCTGGAAGACGACGAGTCCGTCTTCGCCGCCATGCGCGCCGGCGCCCGTGGCTATCTCCTCAAGGAAGCACCCGCCCACGAGATCGTACGGGCGGTACAGGGTGTGGCCCAGGGCGAGGCCATCTTCGGACCGACCATCGCCCGTCGTGTCATGGCCTATTTCGCCGACACTCGCTCACCACTGGCACCACACGCCTTCCCCCAACTGACCGACCGGGAACTCGAGGTCCTCGAGCTCGTTGCTCAGGGCCAGAACAACCCCTCTATTGCGCGGAGCCTGTTCGTGAACCCCAAGACGGTGCGCAACCACGTCTCCAACATCTTCAGCAAGCTGCAGGTGGCTGACCGCGCTCAGGCGATCGTCCGGGCACGAGAGGCCGGACTGGGACGTGGCCCTCGGCCCCTGACTTGATGTTGCAGATGAACGCGCCAGGGCCCGTTGCATCAGAAGCCGAATCAGGCCGGAAGCGGCTCGATCCCCGTCGAGATGCACTTGCGGCGCAGGACGGCAAGGCAACGCTGACGGGTAGGGCCGATGGAGCCCACGGGGATCTCCAAGACGTCCGAGATCTCCTTGTAGGTCGGCTGAGGATCGAGCATGAGCATCTCCAGCAATCGCCGCTGGTGGTCGGGCAGCGTCTGGATCAGCGACCACAGCGCGGCCGCTCGCTCCTGGCGCGCCACTGCGGCCACGGGCTCAGCGGTGTCCTGGAGGCCGTCGAGCATGTCCGTGTCCGAGGTTGGCGTGGCCCGATCCCGTTGGCGCAGCACCCGGATGCACTCCCGTCGGGTGGTCGTTACCAACCATCCCGCGAGGCGGTCGGCATCACGGAGCCGGTCCAGGTGGCCGGCCAGGCGGAGCCACACCACCTGTGACACGTCGGCGACATCGGCATCGTTGAGCCCGCGGGAACGCGCGATCCCCCGCACCAGTGCACTGAACCTCCGCACCAACTGCGACCAGGCCACGGCCTCGGCTCGAGCCGCGGCCCTGACAAGGTCCCCGACATCGTGCCGCTCCACGCGGGCCTCGGTCGTCTCCGTCGCCCGAACCAGCGTGAGATGAGCTCCCTGCCCCGTTGCCTCGCCACGTCCTACCGATCTCGTTTGATGCTCCCGCCCCGACATGATCGCTCCCGTATTCCTCGTGGTCCGCGCTGGAATCGCCTATGACGTTGATTGTTCGGGCCCGGTTGTCCCGCCGTCATGCGTCGAATGTCCCGTCTTGGCGGGAAATCAGGGCGGGACGCCTGGAGACGGCGCCCGAAGATCGACGGGTGAGCATCCGCCACTGCTGCACCAGTCACCGTTTGTCGGGTCGTCCCCGGCGCAGGCCTGAGCCGCGGCTGCGCCCGGCCCAGGCCAGACCTGTCGCTCGCCAGCAAGCGGCGGGCGACACCGGCGCTGTGGATTGAGCGGGTCTCCTGGGCCCTCCAAGGGCAGTGATCCCCCTTCCGAACGCCGAGGGCCGGATGGGCCAAGCTCTAGCAATGGCTGAAGCGCCCCCGCCTGAGTTCGCGATGCTCCAGGCTCGGTTAGAGGCGTTGCTGGCCCGCTACCGCGCCGAGGTCGAGCACTTTTCCGAAGACCGGACCGAAGGAACCTCGGTCGTCCGTGGTTGGGGGACACGTATCCGCGCCCTCGGATCGGACGCTCCGCCTGTCTCCCCCTGGTTCGACGCAATCAGGGCCAGGGCGACGCTGGCGGCCACTACGAAGGGCCAGCGACATCGCCGCGGTGGCATCCGGGGCTCGCGTCCTTGGTCTTGTCCGCGTCACGCACCTTCACCACCTGTACAGATTGATGCGCCATCCAGTCACGAGCCACGCAGAGGCAAGCGTGGTGACCGGCCTCGGATTCCCTGCTATCCCGGTAGGCGGCGACGACCAGGGCAAGGCAAACAGTGAGACTGCTGCAAGGGCGCGCTCGAGAGCGTCGTGGACTCCGCGCACAAGAGGTTGCTCTGCCGCCCTGGATGGAACCGGCATCCCCTTCCGGGCGTGAGACGTAGGTGCTGGACCGCCTCGACCCGCCGGTGCGCCTCCTGGCGACTGACGCGGCATCCCACCACGTCACTGGCCGCTGGTGTCCTGGCAGTTGCTCTGGGGTACCACCACGTACCGTGTGTCAAGTACCGGTACCCGGGGGCGTCGCGCGGGGCGCGGCTCTGCAGCACGATCGACCCGGAGGCAGCAACCCCTGTGACCAGGCCTTCTGTGGTGGGCGTAACAGGACTCGAACCTGTGACCTCAGCCGTGTGAAGGCCTTCCCGAACACCGATCCAGATCCAAGAAAGTGGCTCTGAGCGGGAGTTTTCTTGTCCGCCATTGACCGCCGCTTACTCCCTTTTCGCGGCCTCCCGCGGCCTGTACGCGGCCTGGAACCCAGTGCAGCAACGGTTGTACGGCGCTCCTGCTGGCGGCCGCGACTCCGGAGCGTAGGACTTGACAGTCCACGCGGCCGACCGCCGCCAACCTCGCCTACCTGTGCCGGGCGGTCCGGCGCCGTCGCTGGCCGGCTCGGTCGAGCGCGCGGTCGGCGGGCCCGCACCGACGGCTGGAGCCATGAGGAGCTCCGGGCCGCCGGTCCTGACACTTGAGATGGTGGTGCGGCCCCGGACAGCCCGACGGGGGGCGCCATGGCGTGCGCCCCATATCAGGCTGCGTTCCGTTCACCACGTTGCAGGCAACGCGGTGGGAGCACCGTCGGCCCCGTGGAAGCGAGGAAATGTGTGATCCATTCCACGACCAGAGTCGGAGTGTCGGTTCACAGCCCCGAGTCCGGGATGTCCACAAGAGGGAGACGCGCGTGAACCTGACCAGGCCGCAGAAGACGCTGCTGTCCGTCGGCGCCGTAGGTGCCGCAGCCAGCATCGCCGGACTCGGGACCTTTGCCACCTTCACCGACACAGACACCGGGGCTCAGAACATCAGCGCCGGAACGGTCAACATCAACCTGGGTGCCGCCGGCGCCGACAACCGCCTGACGGTTGAGGCCACGGGCCTGGTGCCGGGCGACACGATCCAGCGCCGGGTCAAGCTCACCAACGCGGGCTCGCAGAACCTGGCGTCGATCACGTTGACGACGGCCGCCACCACGAGCTCCCTCCTCGACACCGACACCACCAACGGCCTCCAGCTGAAGATCGAGAAGTGCGCCGGCGCGCTGGGCTGGCGGGAGACCGGAACGGGTCCCTACACCTACACCTGCGACCAAACAACGGCGGGTGACAACGCCGGGACGAGAACGAGCGTGCTGGCCCGGCGTCCCGTCATCGGCTCGGCGCTGGCGCTGGCGAACATGTCGTCGCTCACCGCCGGCCAGACCGACGACATCGTGGTCACCAGCGACTTGCCATCGACTGCTCCCAACACCATGCAGGGCCTGACCTCGGTCATCCAACACACCTTCAACGCCACACAGCGGGGTGCGACGGACAGGTAAGACGGACACGGATGAGCTGACGCAGTCGGGCGACGGCACTAGCCGCCGCCCGACTGCG
>JALYHF010000037.1 GCA_030776745.1 Actinomycetota bacterium
GGTTCGTGCCGAACCTCTACCGCCATCTGGCGGCATGTGATGTGGCCGTGGTCCAGGGCGGTCTGACCACCGCCATGGAGCTCACCGCAAACCGTCGCCCCTTCGTCTACTTCCCACTCGCCGGCCACTTCGAGCAACAACTCCACGTACCGCACCGGCTCCGTCGATACGGTGCCGGACGCCAGATGGAATACGCGCACACCGACCCCGAGGAGCTCGCCACAGCCATCACCGAGGAGGTTGACCGGGCGGTGGACTACCTGCCCGTCGCCGAGGACGGCGCAGCGCGAGCCGCCGCTCTGCTCGCCGAGTTGCTGTGAGCGCGCCGCCTACATCAGAAGGCAAGTCGCAGGCGTGAGGCCGGCGAGACACGCACTTCAATTCCCCGAAGTCCGTCCTTTGTGCCCCGGATACCTGCCCCAGATTGCCGGGCGGTCCCGGGTCGACATGGGACGAGGATGCCGATCGAGGGTCCCTTGGTCTGATGACAGACAGGGAGCCGGGAGCACCAGGGCACATAACGTCGCCGGTCATCCCACGCGCAACTGGCCGCTTGCTGCGCTGGGGTGAGCGATTCGGCCCGCCCGGTGATGCGGGTCGACATCGGTCGGGAATCACATTCGGTCGCCCTCGGCGCACGTGAGATAGCCGGCGTAGTGCGGTGGGCGAGGTGCTCGGTAACGCTCATCGAGCTGCTCGGGGACGGTTGGGCGGGAGGAGCGCAAACGTGTCGATGTCGGATGTCTGGTGGAGGCGCTGAGTTCGCTCGGTGCCCATCCCATAATCCCGGAGCGCCCGGACGCGAGGACATGCCCCCGTACGCCGGCTCGACGTGACACCCGGAACGCGCACGGGAGACGTCTGCTGGGTACCCGACCAAGGAGGTACCCGTGACTGCAGTGATCCCTGTGACCATCCCGCTCTCTCGACCCTTTGATGAGCACATCCCGCCCGACGAAGCCGAGTTGGCGGCAGCCGCCTTCCTCTCGCGCTACCAGGGCCGGACGCTGGACGCCTACCGGTACGACCTCCGCGCTTTCTTCCAGTGGGCTGCGGATCAGGGCCTCGAGGTTCTCAAGGCCACGCGTCCCCAGATCGAGCTGTACGTCCGGGCGATGGAGGAGCGGGGATTGGCCGCGACCACAATCGACCGCCGCCTCTCGACCGTCTGTGGCTTCTACCGCTTCGCCCACATCGACGGCCGCATCGCCGCCAACCCGGCCCAGTACGTCCGGCGTCCCAAGGTCCATCCCCGCGACGTTCGGGGCCTCGACCGCTCGGAGCTCGGCGCCTTCCTCTTCGCAGCTGAGCGGTTCGACGCCGCTCACGCCGCCTTGGCGGTGCTCCTCGGACTCAACGGACTGCGCGTGAGCGAGGCGTGCTCGGCCGACGTCGAGAACCTCGGCTTCGAGCGGGGCCACCGCACGCTGCGCATCGTCGGGAAGGGGAACAAGCCGGCGGTTATTCCCCTCGTCCCCCGGACGGCGCGGACGATCGACCTGGCCATCGGCGAGCGAACGGCGGGCCCGATCCTGCGGCGCCACGACGGCCAGCGGCTCGACCGGCGGACCGCCCATCGGTGGGTCCGCTCGATCGCCAGACGGGCCGGCCTCGGCCACGTGCATCCGCACATGCTCCGGGCCGCGTTCATCATGTGCGCCCTCGACGCCGGCGTTCCGCTTCGCGAGGTCCAGATCGCTGCCCGTCATGCCGATCCGCGGACGACGACCGTGTACGACCACCGGCGCCAGAACTTCGACAAGCACGCGGCGTACGTTGTCGTCGCGTTCGTGGCCGGGGGCTGAGACCTCCTCTCTTCTCGTAGCGGGCAGTTCGGCACCACTGGGGCACCCCGGCGGGACCCGACGTTCGCGGTTCTGGGACACTTGACCGTTACGCGTGTCGCCTGAACCGCCCCGGGATCCACGGAGGCTCCATTCTGTGCAGGAAGGATGGAGCGCATGGGCAGACCGAGGGTGTACCCCGATGACTTCCGGCATCGGGCGGTGGGGTTGGTCCGCGAGT
>JALYHF010000038.1 GCA_030776745.1 Actinomycetota bacterium
TGGCGGCGCGGTACACACCCCCGGAGGCGAGGCGGGCCATCCAGAACGGGTGGGTGGTCCCTCCCATGCGGAGGTTGATCTCGCTCAGGTACACCTCGTCGCCCCCGTCGTGGCGAACGACGACGAAGTCGATCCCGAAGGAGCCCATCACCCCCTCGCCGGCCAGCACCTCGCCCACGGCGAGGGCGGCCTCCTGGATGGCCGACCGGTAGGCCGGGTCGGCCGGAAACCGGCACCCGAGGTACACCTGGTTGTCGGGTCCTCCCAGGATCTGGTCGTGGGTCGACACCACCTCCAGGGTGCCGGCCGGCGCGATCCGCATCTGCACGCTGGGCGAGGCCATCCTCTCGGGTCTGATCAGCTCCTCGACCACCGCCCCGCCCTGGGCGATCTTGGCCGCGAAGGAGGGCCACGACTCCTCGGACGCGCAGAACGTCGTGTTCGACGCCGGCAGCGGAGCGAGGGGGCTCCTGAGCTCGACGATGGCGTTGCCCTGGCCCGAGAAGCCGTCGTTGAGCTTGATGACGACGGCTTCGGCGTGGGGGCGCGACGCTCGCAGCCCCTGGACGGCCTGCTCGACATCCTCGAGGGAGCGGAGGTCCTCACTGCCGGGCAGGACGGCCACGCCGGCCTGCCGGGCCACCCGCCTGGACCCGGTCTTGGAGCCGAGCGGCACCAGGTCGGGGTGCGGGCCGTAGACCGGGAGGTCGAGGAGATCGGCGAACCGCTCCTCGGCCGGGGTCACGTTGAAAGGCAGCACATGGGCCTCCTGCGGGTTCCCGATGACGCCCCGTACCCGCTCGATCAGGTCCGGACGATCGAGGAGCTTCTCGGTGAGCGGCCGTGGCCCGTCGTCCCCGACGAAGACGAGCTGGATGCGCTCGCGAGCGTGCTCGGGATCGGGCAGGAACCTCAGGTAGTAGTCGACGACGGCAGGGTCGACCGGCAGAGACGTGAGGTAGACGAGTGAGACCTGCGGCCGCCGGAGGAGCAGCGCCGTGAACAGCATCCGCTCCTCGTAGTGCTGGATGCCCGTGATCTTGCACAGCTCGGCCACCGGGAAGGTGGCGGACGGCAGGACCACGATGGTGCCCGTCTCCAGGTCGGAGAGGGACGCCGTGCCCACCCTCTGCACGAAGGCGCGCTGCCTCTCGGTCCAGGGCAACGTGGCCGGGCCCTCCGCTCAGCCGACGAGGGCGCCCAGCGCCTCGTCGACGGCTTGCAGCACGGCGGCGTCCAGACGGACTCCGGACGCCGCCGCGTTCTCTTCGATCTGCTCGGGGCGGCTGGCGCCGATGATGGCGGAGGCCACGTTCGGTTCCCGCAGGACCCAGGCCAGCGCCAGTTGGGGCAGGGACAACCCGGCCTCCTCGGCGACCGGCCGCAGGCGCTGCACCCCCTCCAGCACCTCGTCGCCCCTCCACCGCCCCATCATCTGGCCCATGGTGCGACTCGCCGCCCGAGAGTCTGGCGGCGGTGGGGAACCGGGCCGGTACTTGCCGGTCAGCGCTCCCTGGGCCAACGGTGACCACACGATCTGGCCGATCCCCTTACGCCGGCACAGCGGAAAGACGTCGCTCTCCGGGCGGCGCCACAGCATCGAGTACTCGGGCTGGCTGGAGACGAAGCGCTCCACTCCGGGAAGCCCGAGGGCGGCCTCGATCTGCTCGGCCGACCACTCGCTGAAGCCGATGTAGCGAGCCTTGCCCTGGCGGACGATCTCGGTGAGCGCCTGCATGGTCTCCTCGAGCGGCGTCTGGGCGTCGTAGCGGTGGCACTGGTAGAGGTCGACGTAGTCGGTGCGCAGGCGCGTCAGGGACGCATCGCACTGCTTGCGGATCTGGGTCGCCGACAGGCCTCGATCGGTGGCGGACATGGGGAAGAAGACCTTGGTTGCCAGCACGTAGGACGACCGGTCCCTGCTGTGGAGCACCTCGCCGAGGAACGACTCCGCCGCGCCCCGGCCGTAGACGTTGGCCGTGTCGAACAGGTTGATCCCCACGTCGAAGGCACGTCCGACGCACCTGTCGGACTGCCTGGCGTCCAGCCCGGAGCCGAACGTGAGCCACGATCCCAGGCTGATCTCCGAGACGTTCAGGTCGCTTCGCCCGAGACGGCGGTACTCCATTCGGGGATGCCTATCATGCCGGCCCCCTTGTTCCTGGACCGCCTGGGACGGCGCGGCGAGAGCGTGCCCCTCGCCCGAGGCAGCGTGGAGCGATAGGTTCCCCGGGGGACCCATGACAGGAGGACGGCCGTGGCGCGGTGCGAGGTCTGTGGGAACGAGTACGACAAGGCCTTCGAGGTCGTCCGGCAAGAGGAGCGCCACACCTTCGACTGCTTCGAGTGCGCCATCCACGCCCTCGCTCCCAGCTGTGAGCACTGCGGTTGTCGCATCATCGGCCACGGCGTGGAGGCTGACGGCCGCATCTTCTGCTGCCAGTCGTGCGCCGGCTCGCAACACCCCGAGGGCGACGGCGACGAGGAGGACGACGCACGCTCCGAGAACGACGGCTCGGACGCCGAGGACGCCGACCCCGACGGCTCCGACGACGAGGACGCCGGCTCCGAGAACGACGGCTCGGACGCCGAGGACGCCGACTCCGAGAACGAAGACTCGGACGACGAGGACGCCGACGACGACGGCTCCGACGACGACGAGGAGGAGGAAGTCCCGAGCGAGGAGCGGCTCGACCGGCTCGGGAAGAGGATCCAGGAGGTCCGCCAGAGCGCGGAAGAGGACCAGGTCTCGGCCGACGAAGACGGCGACGGAGAGGGCGAGGGGGACGGCGAGACCGAAGGCGACAGAGAGGGCGCCGGCGACGGAGAGGGCGCCGGCGACGGCGACGACTCGGACTCCGACGGCGACGGCGAGGGTGCCGACGACGGCGAGAGCGATGGCTCGAACGGCGACGGCGGTGACTCGGGCTCCGACGGGGACGCCGACGAGGACGCCCCGAAGCCGAACGGCGGCGGCTGAACCGCCGAGGGAGTCAGCTCGAGCGGGACTGGGCCTCGTGGCCGATCACGTGGCTGACCCGCCGGCAGGCCTCGCAGCCGCCGACGAAGGCGTCGGTGTGGAGGGCCTGCTCCATCACCGCCGGCGCTTCCGTACCGCTCTGCTCGGCCAGCTGCTGCCACAGCGGCGCCCGGTCCTCGGGCCGGTACGTGGCCGGGGTCCCGCACCACGGGCAGAACCCCGGCGCCTCGGCATCGGACGTCGTCGCACCGCCGGCTGCCATGGGATCGCCTCCTCGCTGATGGGATGGTAGCCACCACCGGGTCGTGCGACGCCGCCCACCTCCACCTCCCTCCTGGAGGGTTGTGCGGCCTGAGCTTGATGTGGCTGGAGTCGGGGATTACCGTGCCGAGGCGCAGTCCGCGACGGGGTTGGGGGTGTTCAGATCAGCATGGGTGAGGCGTGGGAGGTCCTGCTCCGTCCCGAGTTCGTCTTGGGCGCGGGCGTGATCCTCGTGGTGGCGGTGGTCGCCCTGGTCCTCAACCTTTCGGCGCGCAAGCGAGAGCATTCCGGGGCCGCGACGGAGCCCTTGAAGGTCCCGTGGGGCAAGGCCGAGCCGAACGTCGAGGCCACCGCCGACCGTCCCACGGTCACCTTCGCCGACATCGCCGGCCTCGACCAGGCCCTGGACGAGCTGCGCGAGGTGAAGGAGTACCTGGCCGACCCCCACCGCTTCCACGCCCTGGGCGCCGACCTCCCGAGGGGCATCCTCCTCTCGGGCCCTCCTGGGAACGGCAAGACGCTGCTGGCCAAGGCGTTGGCCGGGGAGGCGGGCGTCCCGTTCTACTTCGCCTCGGCGACGAGCTTCGTGGAGCAGTACGTGGGGCTCGGTGCCGCTCGGATCCGCCAGCTCTTCGAGGACGCCAAGCGCCACGCCCCCTGCATCGTGTTCATAGACGAGCTCGACGCCGTGGGCGGGCGGCGAAGCGGTGGTGCCGCAGGTGGGCGAGAGTTCGACCACACCCTGAACCAGCTGCTCGTCGAGCTGGACGGCTTCGCGGGCGCCTCGGGCGTCCTGCTGCTGGGCGCCACCAACCGGGCCGAGCTTCTGGATCCTGCCCTGGTGCGACCTGGCCGCTTCGATCGCCTCATCCACATCGAACGGCCCGACCTGTCGGGTCGGGAGGCCATCCTGCGGCTGTACGCATCACGACGGCCGTTCTCGTCCCAGGTCGACTGGTCCGAGGTGGCCCACCACACCACGGGGCTCACCGGCGCAGAGCTGTCCAACATCGTCAACGAGGCCTCCCTGCTGGCGGCCCGGCGGCATCGCACCAAGATCTCGGGCGAAGAGGTGCAAGAGGCCATCGCCCGGGTGTTGCGAGGGGCTCGCAGCTCCCGGCTCATCGGGCCGGAGGAGAAGCTGCTCATCGCCTACCACGAGGCCGGGCACGCCCTGCTCTCGCTGCTCCTCCGGGGGGTGAAGCCACCGTCCCACGCCTCGATCGTGGCCCGGGCCAGCGTCTTGACGCGATCGGCGTGGTCGCTCGGAGAAGACCGCGAGGTGATGACGCAGCGGGAGCTCATGGCCCAGCTCATCGTGCTCCTCGGCGGCCGGGCGGCCGAGATGAACACCTTCGGCGAGCCCAGCACGCGGGCAGAGGACGACCTCGACGACGCCGCCAAGCTGGCTCGGCGCATGGTGGAGCGGTGGGGGATGGCGGGAAGCTTCGTTCTGTCGGGCAGGGACTCGGAGGCGGCGACCAGCGCGACGACGGACCTTCAGTCCGCTCCAGGGGTCGGCAAGCTCCTCGCCCGCG
>JALYHF010000039.1 GCA_030776745.1 Actinomycetota bacterium
ACCTCTGCCAGCGATGGCAAGATGCCGCCGGCGCGCCACTGATACAGCTCAGAACGGGTTTTCCCGGTGCCACCCCGCCTCGTTGACGGAGAGCGATCGGCGAAACCACGCCCCTGTCGTTAGCATCTCCGGCAATACCCGAGAGGGGCGCACGCGCCCGTCGGATGTACGGAAGGGCTGGCGCAATGTCTTCACGCGTTCGTCAAGGTGCCCTCGCCGCTGGACTTGGGACGGCCGGCCTCTTGACCTACCAGGTCGCCAAGTACAAGCGAGCGAACCAGCAGCGCTTCGAGATCTCGGAGGCGCCGGCGCCAGGTAGTGCCGAGTTCTCCCGCCTCCTGTCGGCCACGGCCGGGAGCGCGCTGCGGGCCGGCAACCGGGTCCGGATCATGCGCAACGGCGAGACCCTGAGGGACATGCTCGAGGCCGTCTCCTCGGCGAAGAAGACGATCGACTTCTCGTCGTACATCTATTGGCCAGGAGAGACGGCCGACGAGTTCAGCGAGGCGTTCATCGATCGGGCCCGGGCCGGGGTCGAGGTGAACGTGGTCCTCGACGGCTACGGTTCGGCCAAGCTCGATGGTGAGCACCTCGAGCGGCTCGAGCGCTCGGGGGTGAACGTCTCCATCTTCCGGCCGCCAAGCTGGTACAAGCTCAAGAAGCTGAACAACCGGATGCACCGCCGCATCCTCGTGGTGGACGGCAAGCTCGCCTACGGCGGCGGCGTGGGTGTCGCCGACGTGTGGACCGGCGATGCCCAGGACCCCGAGCACTGGCGGGAGACTCATCTCCGCATCGAAGGACCCGCCGTTCTGGATCTCTTCGGCGCCTTCCTCGAGAACTGGACCGAGGCCACCGGAGGGCTACTGAGCGCCAGGCACACCCCCGACCTGACGGAGTTCGAAGACGGGGTCCCGGTCCAGGTGACAAGGAGCACGCCGACCGGGGGGGCGACGGCCGCAACGCAGCTCTTCTACTCCGCCATCGCCGGGGCCCAGGAGCGTTTGTGGCTCACCACCGCCTACTTCGCTCCCGACCGGACCTTCGAGGATGTCCTCTGTGAAGCAGCACAACGGGGGGTGGACGTTCGCGTCCTCGTCAATGGCCAGCAGGTCGACAAGGAGGTGGCCCGCCAGGCAGGGCATCGCTCGTACGGCAAGCTGCTCGAATCGGGGGTGCGGCTGTTCGAGTACGACAGGACCATGCTGCACGCCAAGGTCTTGTTGGTGGACGATCGCTGGGCCAACGTGGGATCCGGGAACTTCGACGCCCGCTCGTTCGACCTCGACCTGGAGGTCAACGTGGCCCTGGTCGACGCGGGGCTCGTCGCCGAGCTGAGCGAGCACTTCCTCGAAGATCTCGACGCGTCGAGGGAGATCGATCTCGAGGGCTGGAAGCAACGACCTTTGCGCAAGCGGGCTACGGAGTACGCCACCGAGCTCGTCCGCCAGTCGATGTGATCATCAGCTCCTCCTCGCTGTTGGCACGGGCTTTCCAACCGCACCCCAGGGCGCCGGCACTGCGGCAGTCGAACCCGTAGGCCGTGTCGTGCTCCTTCCTGTGTCCGTTGTCACGTGCTCTGCTGTTCGTCCATCCGGGCAAGGAACTCGTCCGCTTCCTCCGGGGACTTCCCCTCGCTCATGAGCCGCTCCCGGAGGAAGCCGCGCACCTCCTCGTCTGAGGGCTCGTGGTCTCCGAAGTGCTCCTGCAGGTCGAAGAGCAGGCTCAGGAACTCCCCCTGGAGGCGCTGGTGCTCGGGTGGGCGGCCGTCGGGCGGCGGTTCGGGGTCGGCGACGGTTCCGGGTTGCCCGCTGGGCGTGGCCAAGGGCAGGCCGGCGGCGGCCCACGCCTCCATGCCGCCGTCGAGGTTCTCGGCCCGGAACCCCTCGGTGGTCAACAACTCAGCGGCGTTCGCCGAGCGGTTTCCACTGCGGCACACGGTTATCACCGGCCGGCTCCTGTCGACCTCCTCCAGGCGGTCGTCGAGGTCGTCGAGGGGGATGTGGACGGCGCCCTCGATCCGGCCCGCCTCCCACTCGTTGGGGTAGCGGACGTCGACGATCTGCACGTCCTCACCGCGCTCGGCCAGCTCCGTCGGATTCATTCCAACCTCCTGGCTCAGGGTCGGCCAGCTCCTCGATCATGGCGCCGTTGCCCATGGGAGACGGTTCGGCAACGAGTAGGGCCGCCACCACCCGATCGGCCAGTTCGTCGTCGCCCTCGCCGGACACGAGGGACGTGAGGTCGGATCTATGTTTCGGGCGGCTGGTCCTCCGCCGGGGTGGGCTCTCCCGTCCCGGTGACCTGCGAGGTGGCGCCCTGGTCCAGAGTTCCGAGCCCGAGCGGACCGGTTCCCGTGGGCGAGCCCGCCGAAGCCTGCCCCGTGCGAGCCGCCGGTTCCGAGCCGACGAGCCCTCCTCCGGGATCATCCTGGATCGCAGCGAGGTCAGCGAGCTCCTCGGCCCGTTCCTCGAGCTCATCGACGCCGGCCGGTTCTGGGTGCGCCTCCCCCGCCTCAGCAGCGCTGCTGGGAGTGGTGCCGGCTCGGACCGCCGCCTCCATGCCCCCGAGACCGCTCCCACCGCCCGGGTTCCCGCCCTCTGGGCCCGGAGTCGGTGCTTCGACTTGCTCGTCTGCGCTCATCCGCCACCCCTCGCCTCGCTCCACACCGAAGCTCCTACCCCATCTCCTCCTCGGACATCCGAGCCGCGCCGGCACGACCCCTGACCGGTCATGCCCACCTCTCGTCCAGCGGTCGAGCGTGAAGCCCATCGCTCGGCGACGGGGGGCCCTCGTCGCGCCCCGGGCCGAGCGATGTGCTCCACGTAGTGAGGTCCTAGAGGCCGCTGAGCAGGCTTACGCCGCAGCCGAGGACGCAGGAGCTGCTGCTGGTGGTGCTTCTGCTCGTGCTCGAGCTGGTGCTGGTGCTCGAGCTGCGATTGGTGTTGGTGTTCGTGCTCGTGTTCCGGCTCGTGTTGGTGTTGCTGTTCGTCGCAGTGCTCTCGCTGCTGCTGCTGTTGGTCGTGTTCGCCAAGGCCGGCGCCAGGAAGGCACCGCCACTGAACACGGCAGCAAGGATGGAGATCTTGAGCTTCCGGGTCATCTTCACCCCCTCTCGTCCCGTCGCGGTGAACCGCAGGGCCGTGAGACCCTCCGCCTGAACACTGCGCCCCCCGTCAAGCACCGCCGGTCTGCTGAGCCAACGCAGCAGCGGGATGGTAGCCAACTTCACATCCCGGCGCCCAGGTGCGCCGCATCCCGGCGTACAGAGCGGTGATGGGACGGCTAGTTGTTGGGCGAAGCGGCGCTGATGTGGCCGACGGCCGAGTCAGGATCGCGTTCGACGGCCAGATCGCCCAGGGAGACGATGCCTACAGGCTTGCCGTCCTCGACGACAGGGATCCGGCGCACGGCGCGGTCCCGCATGAGATCGCCGGCCGCCGTGAGGTCGTCGTCCGGCGCCACGGTTGCCAGGTCGCGGCTGCAGATCTCGCCGATCCGCGTCCCCACCGGGTCCCGCTCCTCGGCCAGCGCTCGGACCGCGAGGTCACGATCCGTGACGACACCGCAGATGCGGCCGTCCTCGACCACGATCACGTCACCGATGTCGCGCTCCTTCATCGTCCGCGCTGCGTCGATCACAGACGCGTCCGCTGGCAGCGACACCGGGTCGACGGTCATCACGTCTCGAACGGTGGGGGCCATGGCAGTCCTTTCTGGCGATGACTGGCGGATGGGCACGTTCACACCCTCTCCCCGCGCTCAGAGCCCGGTGCAGGGCGGCTCCGCCCTCTGGAAGGAGTTGCCTCGCCAGAGGTTGTTGGTCGCAGCTCGGGTTCGAGTCCCAGAGGTCGAGGATTCCGTTTCCGGCGGCCCGTTCCGCAGGAGCTGGTTGTTCATGCCCCTCGGGCAGGGCGGCAGCGATCCTCCGGTGCGTCCCATCGGCGTCCTCCTGGTTCGGGGCCGTCTTTGGAACGCTTATCACCGGGCGTTTGCGCCGGCAAGAGATGTTGTGGACACCTAGGAGTCGGGGTCCCGGTACCGCCGCACGTCTCGGAGCTGCTCGCGCAGCCACTTGGCCACGTCGTTCTCGCGCACGATCCGGGCACACGCCGCCCGGCGGTCCCGCCGCTCCTGGCCGTCCATGGTCATGGCGGCGTAGAGAGCGTCCGCCTGCTGTTGGATGTCGAACGGGTAGAGGGTGACGGCGTGCTCGCCGAGCTCCTCGAAGGCCCCGGTGTTCTCCGACAGCGCCAGCACGCCGTCGTGCTCGTTGACCAGGGCCGCCTCCTTGGCCACCAGGTTCATCCCGTCGAAGATGGCGTTGACCACCAGCACGTCGAAGACCTTGTAGGCGGCCACCACCTGGTCGAAGTCACCCTCGAGGTTGAGCTCGATCGGCTGCCAGTCGCCCGTGCCGTGCTTGAGGTTGATATCGGCGACGAGGCGGCGGATGCGATCCAGGTACTCCACGTACTGCTCGACGTCCTCGCGGCTGGGCTGCACCAGCGCCAGGAAGGTCACCCGCCCGGCCAGCTCGGGGTGATCGTCGAGCAGGGTGTCGAAGGCCCGAAACCCCCGCAGGATGTTCTTGCTCAGGTCCGCACGGTCGACGCGCAGGATCAGGTGGTCGCGCCGCTTGGCCGACAGGCGCTGGACGTGCTCGGCCACCGACGGCGAGCCGGCCGTCTGCTCCAGCTCTTCGGGATCGACCGAGATGGGGTACCACCGGGCCATCACCGTGCGGTCGCCCACCTCCACCGTCAGCTCGGCCATGTCCACCTTCAGGCCCAGCAGCTCCTCGCAGCCGAGGACGAAGTTGCGGGCGTAGTGCTTGGCGTGGAAGGCGACCACGTCATTGCCGAGGACACCGTTGAACACCGCCTCCCGCATGGCCGGGGGCAGCACCCGCCAGGAATCGGGGTGGGGCCAGGGGATGTGGACGAAGTGGTGGAGGAACACGTCCGGGCAGCGGTCCCTGACCCGTTCGGGCACCAGGTAGAAGTGGTAGTCCTGCACCATCACGGTGGCCCGTCCGCCCCGGGCCTCGACCTCCTCGGCCACCGTGTCGGCGAAGCGGGCGTTCACCGGTAGGTAGCCGTTGTCGAAGGCGTCGACCTCTCGGCGGGTGATGTCCGGCGCGTCGCTGAGGTCCCAGAGGTAGTGCTGGATGAACCACAGGAGGGGGTTGGAGATGACGGCGTAGAACTTGTGCTGGGCCTCGGGGTCCAGCTCCACCATGCGCAGCCTCAGGTCCGGCCCGTGCTCCTCCAGCTGGAAGGCGCCGCCGTCGTGCTCTCGGGCGACGGCGACGTCCTCGTCGCTGAGAGCGGCGCAGACCCACACGGCGTCGTCCAGGTGGCTGGCCAGGCCGGACAGCGCGGTGACCAGGCCACCGTGACCCCGCTCGGCCCTGCGCTCGCCGTTGCTTCGGGTGTGCTCCACGGGGCCCCGGTTCGAGACCAGGATGACCGGGTCCTGGCCGGCGCCGTTCGCTAGGTCCGCCACTGGGCCCGCACCCTATCCCTTCGGTCGCCGGCGGACGCCCGCTGTCGCTTCAGCCCTGTTTGGCCTGGATCAGGTGGTAGAGGAGGATCAGCTGCGTCAGGGCCAGGGGCTCGTCGCGCGTTTCCTCGTCGATCATGCCCAGCGCGTCGGGCACCGGCTCGTGCACGCCCAGCTCGTCCCAGATGGCCTGCTCCACCTTCCGGGTGAGCTCCGGGTCGGCGTAGGAGTGGATGTGCACGGCGTCGACCGGCTTTCCGTCGTCGTCTCGCGTGAGCTTGAGGTGCATCGCCTCCCGCGTGTCCTCGCCGAGGATGCCGGACAGGTCGGGGTGGTTGATCGTGGGGCGAAGGAGCAACGTGGCGCTCAGCGGGTCGTCGGCGGTCTCCCCCCGCTCCTCGATGGGGGCGAACTGCACCACGATGTCGGCGTGCGCCCGCTGGGGGCGGATGAACTCCGCCGACTCCGGCTCGCGCTTCTCGAGCTCGGCGCGGACCTGGTCCTCGGTGTAGCCGCGCTTCTTCGTGTCGCGACGCAGCTTCCAGGTCAAACGGATCTCCTCGGGGGGATCGAGGTAGGCCCTCACGTCGAAGCAGGCCCGCGACAGCTTGGTGGAGAGGGGAAGCAGTCCCTCCACGATCACGAAGTCACGCGGCTCCACCAGCACCGGGCGCCCGAACGTCCCCGAGCCATGGTCGTAGACGGGCTTCAGGATCGGTTGGCCCAGGGCCAGGAGCTGCAGGTGCTGCTCCATGATGTCGATGTAGTTGCACTTGGGGTTGAGCGGGGTGAACGGGAGGGACTTGCGCTCCTCGCGGTCGTAGCGGTGGTAGTCGTCCACCCCGATGGAGGTGATCCGCTCCGGCCCCAGTGCCTTGACCAGCCCCTCGGTGATGGTGGTCTTCCCGGTGGCGCTGTCTCCCGCTATGGCCAGGAGCACGGGGCGGTCGACACCGTTGCCGTTGCCGTTGCCCCGACCGGCCCGCTGGATGGAGATCTGCTTGTCCGGCATGTCCTACCCCTCGTCCTTGGTTTCGGGCGGGATCTCCTCGTCCCTGCCGATGACGACGACTCCGTTCTCGGACACCGTGAACCGCTCCCGGTCGGCGGCGGGATCCACGCCGATGCTCATGCCGGGGGGGACCTGGACGTTCTTGTCGATGATGGCGTTGCGCACCACCGCCCCGGGGCCGACCACGACGTTGTGCATGAGCACCGACTGCTCCACGCTGGCGTGGGGATGGACCTCCACACCGGGGGAGATCACCGATCCTTCGACGGTGGCCCCGGAGATGATCGCCCCCGAGCAGACCATCGAGTTGAGCACCTGCCCGGTCCCCTCATCGCCTTCGAACACGAACTTGGCTGGCGGAAGGGGCGGCCCAGAGGTGTAGATGGGCCATCTCTTGTTGTAGAGGTTGAAGACCGGGTGCGGCGAGACCAGATCCATGTGGGAGTCGTAGTAGGCGTCGAGGGTGCCCACGTCCCGCCAGTAGGCGTGGTCGCGTTCGGTCTCGCCGGGCACGCGGTTGTCGTTGAAGTCGTAGACGTGGGCCACGCCCTGGTCCACCAGCACGGGGATCAGGTCGCCGCCCACGTCGTGGTCCGACTCGTCGTCGGCGGCGTCGGCGTTCACGGCCTCCTCCAGGGTCTCGGCCGTGAACACGTAGTTCCCCATGGACGCGAACGCCTGCTCGGGGTCGTCGGGAAGGGCGGGTGGGTCGGACGGCTTCTCCAGGAAGCTGCGGATGAGGGTGCCCTCACCCTGCTCGATCACCCCCGACTGGCTGGCCTGCTTGATGGGGACCCGGACGCCGGCCACGGTCACCCCCGCCCCGGTCTCGATGTGCTGCTCGACCATCTGGCGGGGGTCCATGCGGTAGATGTGGTCGGCGCCGAAGACGCAGATGTGGTCGGGACGCTCGTCGGTGATCAGCTGGAGGTTCTGGTAGATGGCGTCCGCCGACCCGGCGAACCACCGTGGGCCGCGTCGCATCTGGGCTGGCAACGGGGTGACGTAGTTGCCGAGAAGGGTGGACAGGCGCCAGGTGTGCGAGATGTGCAGGTCCAGGCTGTGGCTCTTGTACTGGGTGAGGACGACGATCTTCAGGTAGCCGCCGTTGGCCAGGTTGGACAGGACGAAGTCCACCAGCCGGTAGTGCCCGGCGAAGGGGACGGCGGGCTTGGCCCGGTCGGCGGTGAGAGGAGCCAGCCGCTCGCCCTCCCCGCCGGCGAGGACCAACGACAGCACACGCGGATCGGCCACCGGCGTACCGTATCGCTCCCGCCCGCCCCCCGCTATGGGCTAGCCGCCGCCCAGCCGCTCACCGAGGAGCTTCTTGGCCCGTTCGGCCCGCTGGCGCTCCTCCTCCTGCACGTCCCGGAAGAACTGGGCCAGGTCCTGGTCGTCGGACTGCTCGGCGTCCGAGATGTACTTGTCGTACAGCGAGCCGCCTTCGAGGGCGTGGTAGAGCACGCTCACCAGGTTGTAGTGCTCGTCCGTCGTGCCCGTGACGTTCTCTCCGTTGGACATGTCCACCTCCGGTCGATTGGCTCGGGTGGTCCGGTACCCGCTGGGCGCCCGCTTCATTCGGGCTTGAGGGGGTTTGTGTCGCGAGCCCTCGGGAGAGGCACCTTGCATGAGCGATGACCTCATCGACGTGTTGGTGGAGACGCCGCAGGGAAGCCGGAAGAAGTACGAGTACGACCACGAGCGGCAGGCCCTGCGCCTCGATCGCCGGCTGTTCTCGGCCACCGTCTACCCGGCCGACTACGGCTTCGTCCCCGACACGATGGGCAGCGACGGCGAGGCGCTCGACGCGCTGGTTCTGGCCCACGAGCCGACGTTCCCCGGCTGCTGGGTGCTGGCCCGGCCCATCGGGGTGTTCTGGCTGGCCCACGACGAAGGCCGGGAGGCCAAGATCGTCGCCGTGCCCCACGGAGACCCCGACTGGACCGACGTCGCCGACCTCGACGACCTGGGTGACCACCTGCGCGAGGAGATCAGCCACTTCTTCGAGATGTACCGCACCCTCGAGCCGGGGAGGTCCCCTCGTCCCGATGGCCACGACGGCCACCAGGCGGCCATGGCCGTGATCGCCGAGGCCCGCCAGCGGGCGCAGGAACGAGCCGACCGGTCCGCTCAGGACGACGACGACGAGGCGTGGTACAACGAGGACATGGTCGGCCCCGGCGACCTCGTAATCTGAGCGGGGCCTACAGGGGCAGCGCAGGGAGCTCGGGCAGCCGAGGCGGCGGGGGCAGGTCCACGCCGGTCAGCTCCCGGACCGTCTCCAGCAGCCCCGTGACCGGATCCACCGGCTCCGGGCTGCCGCGGCGCTGGGCGACGGATTGGCGCAGCGCCGGCAGTTCGGCGTAGAGACGGTCGCCGGGGCAGGAGGTGGCCCCGACGTCACGATGGCCCACGATGGTGGGCAGGGTGCGGCCACCACTCCAGGATGTCGTGCCCAGGGGGTCGATCCCGTGGCGGTCTGCCTTCCACGCCAGCAGGCGGGCCAGCGCGTCGAGCGACGCCGGTGTCGGCGGGCGGCGGCTGAAGTCGCCCAAGAGGGCGACGCCGACGGACCCGGCGTTGTTCCCCTCGGCGTGGGCGCCCACCACGCCGAGGCCCTCGGCCGATTCCCCCGTGGGCGGCTCTCCGGGTTGGTAGCTACGTGCCCAACGGCCTTCGTACACGCGGCCGGCGGCGTCGATGAGGAAGTTGTAGCCGATGTCGTCCCAGCCGTTGGCCCGCACGTGGTAGGCGTGGATGGCCCGGACGGTCGATGAGGGGTCGTGGTCGTCGTTCGGAGTGACGGTGTGGTGCACGGCGGCCCGGGAGACGGGCGCGAAGGACGGCCCGCCGCGGCGGAGCGACTCGTCGGCGCGCCACTGAGCCCGGC
>JALYHF010000040.1 GCA_030776745.1 Actinomycetota bacterium
CTCGCTCGATGACAGCAAAAGCGCGCTCGGCCCCGAACTCGACCACCAAGTTGCGGTGGAGGAATTCCGCACTGAGGTCCGGTGCGATCCGTTGGTACTTGTCGAGGTATCGCTCGATCCACTGATCCCGCCGCTCGTCATCGCGCACGGGAGAGGCTCGGCCTTCGACCGAGACACATTCAACGGTGTTGTCCACCATGATCACGGCCTGTGGGTTGGCGGCGAGGTTGCGTACCTTTCGGGCTCGTGGCCCGCAGCTGAAGGCGAAGCGCGCCTCGGGATCGTCCCACGCGCCCCAGACGGGCAGCGCGTGTGGACGGCCGTTTGCGGACACGGTGACGACCCAGAAGTTCTGGTTGGCCGTAAGACGCTCGGCGGCCCACGACCACGCCAACGGCTCCCACGAGGGGGTACCAACGCCATAGTCGGGCATGTACGGTCGCTCGGCACGGGGCTCGGTCACGCACTGACGCTACGCGGTGCGGCGCTTCCCGGAGCCTCTACGGACCGACGAGGGATCAGAATGCGTAGCACCGTTCGCGCCGCGACCGCCGGATCTGCCTATGTCCCAGCCCGAAGATCCGAGGGAGTCGCCCGGCCGTGTGTAGAGGTGGAATGTGGCCTACCCCGATTACCCGGACCCGTACTGCGACGAGATCTTGATTGGCCGAATCACGGTCGCGACCGTCCATGAGACCGAACGGGTGTGGGCCTTCCACCATCCCAAGCCGGAGTTCGATCCGGTGCAGATCGTCGTGATCCCCAAGGAGCACATCGACTCACTCGCCACCATCGCCGACCACGACCCAGCGTTGACCGGAGAGATGATGGAAGTGCTGAGCCTGGTTGCGAGGTCGGTGGCGGCCGAGCACGGCGCCTGCCAGGTGCACTGCAACCTTGGCGAGTATCAGCATGCTCGGCACCTTCACTGGCAGGTGCTCAAGGACGACCGCATGTGGGACTTCCCTCCCATCGGCAGTGCCCCGAAGCACAAGTGGGACACCGAGAGCGCTCAGCGCTGGCATGCGTACTGGCGAAACTACTGGCAGCGCTGGAGGGAGGAGTTCGGGGAGCAGCCGCGCCGCCCCGACGCCGACCGCTATCGCCAGTGAAGCGTTGCCTCTGGGCGGCCAGGCTGAGGCCCCGTCGCTCAGCCCCGGGATTGTTCGGTCCCTCTTGCCCAGCTCGGGTCCCTTGCTTCGAAGGCAGTCACCAACAAGCGCTGACGAGTGGTTCCGAAGGGGCGAGCGCCGCCGCCGTCCCCCCGCTGAGGCTCGTGTCGGGTCCCTCGCGCAGCCGCAACGGGTTCAGGAGCGACGGGCTCGAACCAAAGCGTCGATGGCGATGCGCTCGCCCGTGTCGGTGGCTACCGGGCGCTGCACCCGCTCGGCGCGCTCGACGCTCACGTCGGTCACCCCGGCGAGGTCGGCGACGACGTCGTCGGGGCTGAACAGCACCGACTCGTCCTGCGGCCCGCCGTAGCCCTCCGTCGGGTTGAGAACGTCGTGGCCGAGGACGATGAGCGCACCGCCTGGGCTCAGAGCCGTCGCGCAAGCAGCGTGAACGCCAGGGCGCTCCTGGTTGGGCACGTGGAGGTAGAGCACGACCACGAGGTCGTAGACGCCGGGTTCGGGCTGGTACGAGCGCAGGTCGGCCAGAACCCACTCGACGCTCACCGCCCGGGCTTCCGCCAGGCGCCGGGCCTTGTCGAGCGCTACGTCCGAGAAGTCGACACCCGTGACCCGCCAACCCTTCTCCGCCAACCAGACGGCGTTGCGCCCCTCCCCGCAGCCGATATCGAGGGCGCGCCCGGCCGGCAGCTGCTCCACCTCGCCCACGAGTATCCGGTTGGGAGCGGCCGTCCAGAGCAACTCGGTGCCGGAGTAGCGGCGGTTCCACTCCTCTCGTTCCACCCCGCAGTTCCTTTCCGACGCGCTGCCGACGTTAGGCGGCCGGGAAGCACCAGAGTGGTGAGCTTCGAACGAGTCGGCAGCGGTCACAGACAACGGCGAGGCGTTCCAGAACGACGGTGGCAAGGCGCCTCACCGTTCCCGATCGCGCGCCCAGGGGCGCGTGCGCGACGCGCCGATATCCGCGCTTGCCGAAGGCGGCGGCGCCTCGATCCGGTGTGCCGATGGGTGTGCACTGACCGCCACCTTGGGGAAGGCCGAGGATCGCTAGTCGAAGCCCGTTCCCTGAACAGCGCTCCCGTACGCAGCTGGACCAGTTACTGGGTCGCATCAGCCGGGAACTTTGATCCAGCCAGATCCAGACTCGCTCCAGGATAGGGGGCTAGGCTCCGGGCGTGTCCAGGGAGACATCCGATGCGCTTCTCCGCCGGCGCGGTATGCGCGTCACGGCCCACCGGCTGGCTGTTCTTCAGGCGGTGTCCGAGCGACCGCACAGTGCCGCGACCGACATCTACACGGTCGTACGGGCCGAGATCGGTGCCATCTCACGTCAGGCGGTGTACGACGCCCTCGCGGCCCTCACCGACGCGGGCCTCTTCCGGCGCATCCAGCCTGCCGGGTCGCCGGCCCGCTACGAGAGCCGGGTCGGTGACAACCACCATCACCTCATCTGCCGAACCTGCAGCCGGATGGTCGACGTCGACTGCGCGGTGGGCGACACCCCGTGCCTGACCGCCGCCGACGACTCGGGCTACGACATCGACGAAGCCGATGTCATCTACTGGGGCCGATGTCCCGAGTGTGCGGCAGCGATCTCTGGAACCAGCCATCAGAACGAAAGAGAGGAGAAGGACCGACGTGTCTGACAGGACCGACGTGACTGACAGCGTCAGCGAGAGCGAGAACCCAGCAATCCCCTCCCCCACCCCCAAGTCGACTCGGCCGAGGACGAACCGGGACTGGTGGCCGAATCAGCCGGACCTGCAGGTTCTCCACCAGCACTCGCCCTTGTCCAATCCGATGGGTGAGGACTTCAACTACGCAGCAGAGTTCAAGGCCCTCGACCTCGACGCGCTGAAGCAGGACGTCTTCAACGTGATGACGACGTCGCAGGACTGGTGGCCGGCCGACTACGGCCACTACGGGCCGCTCTTCATCCGGATGGCGTGGCATGCCGCCGGCACGTACCGCATCGCCGACGGCCGGGGCGGTGGCGGCTCCGGCGCCCAGCGCTTCGCCCCCCTCAACAGCTGGCCCGACAACGCCAACCTCGACAAGGCGCGCCGGTTGCTCTGGCCCGTCAAGCAGAAGTACGGCCGGAAGATCTCCTGGGGCGATCTGATCATCTTCGCCGGCCAATGTGCCCTGGAATCGATGGGGTTCAAGACGTTCGGCTTCGGATTCGGGCGAGAGGACATCTGGGAGCCCGAGGAGATCTTCTGGGGCCCTGAGGACACATGGCTCGGAGATGAGCGCTACAGCGGCGAACGGGAGCTCACCGGTCCTTTCGGCGCCGTGCAAATGGGCCTGATCTACGTGAACCCGGAGGGGCCCAACGGCAACCCGGATCCGCTGGCTTCCGCCAGGGACATTCGAGAGACCTTCCGCCGTATGGCGATGAACGACGAGGAGACGGTTGCGCTCATCGTCGGCGGCCACACCTTCGGCAAGACCCATGGTGCAGTCAGTGCGGAGTACGTCGGTCCCGAACCCGAGGCTTGCCCCGTCGAGGAGCAGGGCCTCGGCTGGAGGAACACCTTCGGCAGCGGCAAGGGTCCCCACACGCTCACCAGCGGGCTGGAGGGTGCATGGACCAATGAGCCGGTGAGGTGGGACAACGGGTTCTTGGACAACCTGTTCACGTACGACTGGGAGCTCACGACGAGCCCCGCTGGTGCCAAGCAGTGGACTCCCACGGATCCCTCGGCCCAGGGCACGGTGCCGGATGCTCATGACCCGTCCAAGCGGCACGCCCCGATGATGCTGACGACGGACCTGGCGCTGAAGCTGGATCCGACCTACGGGCCGATCTCGAAGCGCTTCCACGAGAACCCGGACCAGCTCGCAGAAGCATTTGCCAAGGCGTGGTACAAGCTCGTTCACCGCGACATGGGACCCGTCACGCGCTACCTCGGCCCGTGGGTTCCGGAGCCGCAGCTGTGGCAGGACCCCGTCCCCGAGGTCGATCATGAACTGATCGGGGAGCAGGACATCGCTGCTCTCAAGGGCAAGATCCTGGCATCGGGACTGTCCATCTCCCAGCTGGCCTCCATCGCCTGGGCGTCGGCGGCCAGCTTCCGCGGCACCGACAAGCGGGGCGGGGCCAACGGGGCGCGGATTCGCCTTGCGCCACAACGGGACTGGGAGGCCAACGACCCGGCCGAACTGGCCGAGGTGCTGCAGACCCTCGAGCAGGTCCAGCAGGACTTTAACGGCTCACAGTCCGGCGGGAAGAAGGTCTCGCTCGCTGACCTGATCGTCCTGGGCGGATGCGCGGCCGTCGAGCAAGCAGCGAAGAACGCCGGGCACGACGTCACGGTCCCGTTCGCACCGGGGCGCACGGACGCCTCGCAGGAGCAAACCGACGTGGAGTCGTTCGCCTGTCTCGAACCGACCGCAGATGGGTTCCGCAACTATCTCCGAGCCGGAGAGAAGCTGCCGGCGGAGACCCTGCTGGTGGACCGGGCCAACATGTTGACGCTGACCGCTCCGGAGATGACGGTTCTCATCGGCGGCATGCGAGCCCTGAACGCCAACGTCGGCCGATCCGAACACGGCGTCTTCACCGACCGGCCCGAGACACTGACCAACGACTTCTTCGTGAACCTGCTCGACATGAGCACGGAGTGGAAGGCGTCCGTCTCGTCCGAGAACGTGTACGAAGGTAGCGATCGCGTAACGGGCGAGGGCAAGTGGACCGGCACCGCCGCCGACCTCGTCTTCGGTTCGAACTCCCAGCTCCGAGCCATCGCGGAGGTCTACGCCTGTGACGACTCGAAGGAGAAGTTCGTGCGTGACTTCGTGGCGGCGTGGGACAAGGTGATGAACCTCGATCGCTTCGACCTCGCCTGATCGACGTCCCCGGTCGAGTGGACGATCCCTTGTCAGCGGGGGCGGTGGCGTTGTAGGAGGCGAAGTGGTGCCGGGTGCGGAAGCGGCTCACGTCGCCCACCTCTCCCAGCTTCATGCGGTGACCATCGGTGGCTGGGCGGAGGTATCGGCCAGGTGACGGTGGAGAGCTGCGAGCTGCCGCTCGTGGTGAACGGCCTGGACCGCGAGGTCGCCGGCTCGGTCCGTGAGGCAGACGCGGGGTTCCCTGAGGACGAATGTGGCATGGCGATAGTCCCTGCGCTGGTCGCCTGCCGCGAAAGGTGCCAGCGCCGCGCCACCGAGCGTGCCGGTGGCCAAGGCCCGCAGCTCGACACCGAGCGCGTCGATCGTGTCGGCCAGGGCCAGGGCGGCGTGACGGCGTGGTGGCCGGGCTCCGGGGCGACGTCGGCCTGTCCCAGCGAGGGCGGGTCCAGGTGGCCGCCCTCCGGGACCGCCTGGCCCGCACCGGCGAGCTCACCGCCGACACCCTCCTGGCGAGCAACCTGCCCCGGGCCGTCGAGACGGCGGAGATCATCGCCCCGGCCCTGGCCGCTGTGGCCATCGTGCAGGACGCCGACCTGCGCGAGCTGCTGCCCGGCAAGTGCGACGGTCTCACTTGGGACGAGTACGACGAGCGCTACGGGGTGGGCATGCATGCCGACCCGTTCGCCCCCATCGCCCCGGGCGGGGAGAGCCTGGTCGAGTTCAACCTGCGGGTGGACCGGGTGCTGACCCGCCTGGCCCACGAGCACGAGGGCAGGAGCCTGATGGTGGCCTGCCACGGCGGCATCGTGGTGGGTTCGCTGCTGGCCTTGGCCAGCGCAGGACCGTAGATGGGGTGACGAGGAACGCCGACCACCGCTCCCGAGGCAGGAGGCGACCCAGCAGGGCCAGCAGCGCCCGGTCGGCAGGCTTGAAGCCGGGCCGCCGCACTTGTCGTCGGA
>JALYHF010000041.1 GCA_030776745.1 Actinomycetota bacterium
GTGTATACCAGGCGACCTTGTCGTCGCGGCCAGGCGCACCTCTGGGGTCAGTACACCTACACCGGGCACCCGGTGAGCGGGAGTGAGCTACTCCGCTGCACGGCGTGGCCGTATCCACGACGCCCGGAAATGACCCGTATCTCCGTGGAGCGTCGCGGCTCTCTGTGGATGACGCTCGACAGGTCGTGGACACCATGAGCCGCACCGCCCTGCATCGCACGACGATCGCCCTGGCCGCCGCCGTCCTCGTCATCCTCTTCACGGCGCTGCCAGTTGCCGCCGACCGGAGCAACGGAAGCCGACGCCCGACCCCCCCCGTCCGTGCTGTGACGACGCCCTCGCCGCCAACCACCCCGGTGCCAGCGATCACTGCCAGGCCGGAGCCGCTGGTCGGCGGCCCGACCACGACGGCGCGGACCAAGCCCTTGGCGTCGCCCGTGACCACACCACCCGTGTACACCGCGCCCCCAGCGCCAACCCCAACCCCGCCGCCGCCCAGCAATACCTCGCCGCCGCCTCGGAAGACGGGGTGTGCACCCTGAACGAGGCCAGAGGCGTAGCCGGGTGCCCGCCCGGCACCAGGCTCCCGGGGCCCCTACGTCACCGAGGGCTCGGTCGACGAACCCGACGGTCAAGGCCCGTGGAACTACTAAGCCTCGATCCACCGATGACTTGAGGGTCTGACGGAGGCCATCCGCGGAAAGAGCCTCCTGAGCAGCGAGGATGACGGTGTTCGACGTCGTCAGGCCCACTGCAACAGGAGGCACTTCCGGTGAGCTCAGTATCGCACTCGATGGACCGCGTCAGGGCGACCTTCGACGACCCGAGCCTGGTGGCCGATGCGGGGCTGGTCTTGCCGGCCACGCTGATGGTGCGGTTGGGCCTGGAGGCGCTGGTCAACTCGACGGTGCGCCTGGTCGACCGGGTCGGCGGGTCGCTGCCGGGACGCAAGGTCCTCTCCCTCGTGGCCACCATCCTGGCTGAGGGCTCCCACATCGATCACGCCAACCGCCTTCGTGCCGGCGCGACGCAGAAGGTGCTGCCGTTCCGGGTTATGGCCCCCTCCACCTTGGGCACCTTCCTGCGGTCGTTCACCTTCGGCCATGTGCGCCAGCTGGATCGGGTGATCGGCGAGACGATCCGCCGAGCCTGGTCTTTGGGGCCGGTCCTGGCGGCTCGCCGATGACGATCGATCTGGACTCGACGATCTGTGAGGTGCACGGCAAGGCCAAGCACGGCGCCGCCTACGGCTAGACCCGTGTACTCGGCTACCACCCGCTGGGTATCACTAATCGTGATACGCTGTTGGTCATGGCTCAGGCGATCTCGGTTCGGCTCGACGACGAGGCTGAGCGTGCGTTGCGTGCGCTGGAGGCCGCAGGGATGTCGCGGTCCGAGGCGATCAGATCGGCGCTGATCGAATCAGCTCGACGCTTGGGGCGGCGGTCGGAACTAGCCGCCGAAGTGGCCGCCCTGGAGGCAGACGAAGCTGACCGCGAGGAGATGCTCGCCGTTGCCAGTTTGATGGAGTCGCTACGTGCTTCGGGGTGACGTGTACCGGTTCAAGTCCCCGAAGGGCGTGGGCCACGAACAGCACGGTGACCGGTTCGGCGTGGTTGTCCAAGCCGACGAGTTGCTGCCGCGCTCGGTCGTACTCCTGGCGCCGACATCACGGAGCGCCAGGCCTGCGTCGTTTCGGCCCGAGATCGAGGTCGAGGGCGATACAACTCGGGTGCTGGTCGAACAGGTCGGCGCAGTGGACGTGAGGCGCCTTGGTGATCTGTCGGGCCATCTGACTCGCGAGGAGGTGTGGGGTGTCGACGACGCGCTGATGACGGTCCTCGGCCTACGTTGAAGAGTTGGCCTCAACCCGTGCAGTTCGAAGGTGCCGGTGCCAGTTCTACTCGCACGAGCGAACTCGTTTCGGGCGGCAGGACGGCGGGGCCGCCCGCCTCCAGTCAAGGTGTACCAGCATCTCGACAGTCAGATCGACGAACTCCGGCAACGGGTCGGGTGGTTTTCTCAGCCCGCTTCAGACGGCCGACATCTGCCGGGGCATCTCGTTCGAGGAGGCCCACCACTCCACCGCGGTTACCTCCGCTACGCCCTGACCCTCCACGAGCAGTGCGTTGATGACGTAGCCAGCCGCGCCCCCGGCAGGACTCGAACCTGCGACGCACGGTTTAGGAATTTCATCGAACATGTGTTCCTAGGCGCATCTGGCGCAAAGAACCTGGTCTGGCGCTTCTGTTCGCACGGGGAAGCCCGTCAAAATCAGCGAGTTCGGGTGCCGAGATGGGCAGCTGGATGGGCAAAAGACGCACGGTTTATGCGACCGTGCTTCTCAGGCGGGACGGTGAGTTGCCCGTCCAATTCGGATGGGCAACTCCCCGCGTGCCCATTTCACCTCACCGCCGAGG
>JALYHF010000042.1 GCA_030776745.1 Actinomycetota bacterium
AGCGAGGTGCCCCGGATGCGAGCCCCCTCGGCCTCGGGCTGCGCCACCTTCTGGACTTGCTCACCGGGTGGCGAGTGGTGCGGTACCACGCCGTCACCGAGCTGGTCGCCGAGGTCATGGCCCCGCGGCTCAGGATTCCTCGGTCCCGGGTCGAGGTGGTGCCGAGGGGGCGAGACCCGGAGTTGCTGGGCCGGCGGTCCCCTGAGCGACGAGCGCGTGCTCGTCGCGCCCTCGACGTCGACGACGAGACCGCCCTCGTGGTGTCGGTTGCCCATCAGGACTACCAGAAGGGCCATGACGTGCTGCTGAAGGCCATGGCCGCCATCCGCGAGCGAGACGGCCGTGTCCGGCTGGTGATCGCCGGTCGTCCGGGGGACCACACCCCAGCCTTGGAGGCCCTGGTAGTGCAGCTCGGGCTCGAAACGACGGTGCGCTTCCTCGGCCTGCGCCACGACGTGCCCGAGTTGCTGTGCGCGGCCGATGTCTTTGTCCTCGCCTCCCGGTGGGAGGGGATGGGTGGGGTGTTGCTCGAGGCGATGGCCCTGGAGGCGCCCGTCGTCGTGAGCGACCTGCCGACGCTTCGGGAAGCGGTCCCGGATCACCGGTACGCGACCCTCGTGCCGCCCGGGCAGCCGGCGGCGCTGGCCGAATCGATCCTCAGCACCTTGGCCGACCCCCCGTCGGCAACGGAGCGGGCCAGGCGCGCCCGGCAGCGGTTCCTCGATCACTACACCGTGGCTCGGGTGGCCGAGCGGATGGTCCGCTTCTACGAGCACGCCTTGGAGGAGTCGGGGCGACCGGCTCAGTCGGTGTAGCCGTAGCCGCGGAGAAAGTCGTAGCGATGCACGGCGTCGTTCACCTCGGCGAGGAGCTGCGGCGTCCACGGCGCCTTCGCCCGAGTCCGGTTGGGAGCGGTGAAGAGGATCGCCGCGCAGGCGTCGAGGAAATCGGCGCTGGCGTCGAGCCCGACGAAGCGGCTCAGGTCGGTGAGCACCCGGTGGGGGGAGGCGAGCAGCTCCTCGTGGCGCAGGTCGAGCACGGCGGCGGGATCGAGATGCTGGAGCTGGGCCGTGGCGGCGCACAGCCGCAGGTACTCCTCGACCGCTGCCGCCAGTCCCCGTTGCTGCATCGTACGGAGGTAGATGGTGGCGATGTTGTCGAAGGGGTTGCGCACGACGTGGATGAAGCGGACGGGCACGCCCACTCGCTGGCGCAGTCGATCCAGCAGCGAGGGGTTGCGGGCCAGGCGGCGAGTCGACCGCCCACCCTTCTTGTCGCCGATGACCCTGATGGTGCGAAAGCGCCCCTGCCACTGACCGGGCACGGTGTAGTCATAGACGTGCTCTCGATGAGGCCCGTAGTGACGGGCGTTGTCGAGGATCAGGGAGTAGAGCTGCGTGCGGGTGAAGCCGGTGGCGACGTAGCGCAATGCATCGGCCTCATTGGCGATCACGGCGTCAGCGTGGGCGTCGAGCAGCGACCCGACCAGGCTGTGGCCTGACCGGGGGTAGCCGATGAACATGCAATAGGTCTCCACCGCCTCGAAATGGCGACGGTCGCCGAAGGCCCGCAGCGCCGAGGTGACGTAGGCCCGCGGCAGGTCGAGGTTGTTGCGGATCCGCACGAGTGGCGGAGAGTGCCAGTCGGCTCCGGCGCGGGCTGGCATCGACAGAGTTGCTAGCGTCTCTTTCGAGGTGCGGGCAACAGCGGTGATGAGAGGCGCGTTCAGCCCCGTCGAGGCTTGGAAGCGGTGGGTGCCACGGCGCTACCAGCAGGTGGTGATCGAGTCTCGCGTCGCCTGGCGCCGGGAGATCGGTACGTCCCGGCCGTTGCCCGACTTCCTCATCATCGGCGCCCAACGCTCGGGGACGAGCTCGCTCTACAAGTATCTGGAGCAGCATCCCTCGGTGTTGGCGTCGCTGCGCAAGGAGACGGAGTACCTCTCAGCGCGGTGGTGCAAGGGGGAGGCGTGGTACCGGGCTCACTTTCCCTCCCGAGCCCGACGTGCGCTTGAGACCCGGCTCCGGGGTCGGGCGCCGATTTCGTTTGAAGCCTCGCCCAACTACATCTTTCATCCCCGAGCGCCGGCGCGGGCGTATGGGCTGCTCCCCGACGCCAAGCTGGTCGTGCTGCTGCGCAACCCCGTCGAGCGGGCGTTCTCCCACTACCAGCACGAGGTCCGGGCGGGCCGTGAGCCTCTGTCCTTCGAAGCGGCGCTGGAGCGCGAACCCGACCGACTTGCCGGGCAGGAGGCGCGCCTTGCGGCCGACTCTTCCTTCCGCAGCCTCGCCTGGGAGCGGTTCTCCTATGTGTCGAGGGGCCACTATGCCGACCAGCTCGAACGGTGGCTGCAGTTCTATCCCCGGGAGCGGCTCTTCGTCGTGCCGAGCGAGGAGCTGTATGGCGATCCGGCGACCACCTATCGAGGCCTCATCGCCTTTCTCGGCCTGCCCGACTGGGTGCCCGCCGCCTTTCGCAACTACAGCTACGGTGCCTCCGCTGGTCCTCGGTCGGCGGCCAGCGAGTTGTCGGCCCCGACACGAGCGTGGCTGGCCGAGCAGTTCGCCGAGCCCAACGAGCGGCTCTACTCCCTGCTGGAGCAGGACTTCGGTTGGACGTGACCCCACTCGGCGTCGTCATGCTGCGGTGAGCGCTTCGACAGCCGCCGGGTGACGGCCTTGAGCTGGAAGCCCGCTCGCCGTCCCTGCCAGCTCAACCAGGCTCGGCCCACGGCCACCCGCGTCGACGGAGACGGGTTGGTCTCGGCTCGCTCGTAGCCGAGATCGTCGAGGAGATCACCGGCGATCGCGTCGAACAAGGCGAGCTCTTCGCGGCTGAGGGCGCTGCGCCAGTCGCGCAGTCCCCGGGTGGGCTGCTGGGTGACGCCCTCGAACGCCACACGACCGGCGCTGCCCATCCCGGCGAGGACGGTGTCGGCCCGCTCGTAGTAGCGCAGCATGTCGTCTTCGAACTCGAGGTCGAGGAACCGGCACAGCGGGGCGAGCGTCTCCGCCGGGCGCTCCACCAGGTCTTCGTAGCGGACCTCCTGGTAGCGATGCTGTCCCAAGGCCAGCCCCGCCGCTCGTCCGCGAGACACTCGCCCCTTCCAGTTGAAGGCGGCGTCGGCCAGCGTCGTCGGACCGAAGCCGCGATCGCGGTAGCCGAGCCAGGAGTTGCGCCCGTCGCGCACGATGTGGACGAAACGAGCCTCGGGGAACAGATCGGCGAGGAGTGCGATGCGTACGACGTGGCCGGGTGTCTTGTCGCCGTAGCGGCTCTTGCCCTCCTGACGGGCATAGAGCGCGAGCACCCGGCGCACGGCGTCGGGGTAGGTAGCGGGAGCGTCAGCCAGCTCCTTTCGCACCGCCGTCTCGTCCAGCCGCAGCAGTGGGAAGCGGTGACTGGCGAAGAGATCGGCCAGGAACCGCTCGGTGCGAAAGCCGTCCTCGCCTTCATAGGCGCCCCGACGACGCCCCATGGTGACGATGAATTGAGCGTGGTGGGTG
>JALYHF010000043.1 GCA_030776745.1 Actinomycetota bacterium
GGCCATGGCCGCCCTCCGCCCGGCGGGCGGGCCCACCAGGACGGGCGAGCGGGCGCCCACCTTCGCCACCTTCGACCTGGACGGCCGGCCGGTGGCCCTCACCGACTACCGGGGCCAGGTGGTGCTGGTGAACTTCTGGGCCTCGTGGTGCATCCCGTGCCGTCGCGAGTTCCCGCTGCTGCGGGAGGTGCACGGCGGCGAGGTCGCCGTGCTGGGCGTGGTCTTCGACGACTCGGCCGACGCCGCCCGGCGGTTCATGCGGGAGCAGGGGGCGACCTGGCCGGGCTTGATCGACCCCGAGGGCCAGATCGCCGACGCCTACGGCGTGGCCAAGAAGCCCGGCATCCCCGTGACCGTCGCCGTCGACGCCGCCGGGGCGCTGGCCGGCCGCCACGTGGGGGAGGCCCGGCGGGCCGACCTCGCCCGCCTCGTCGCCCTGGCCCGGTAGGGCCCGCTCGGGCTACTCCCAGCGGAAGGTGAGGGCGGCCGCCGCCGGGGCGGCCACGGCCCAGACCACGAGCACCAGCCATGCCGCCACCGGCACCGACGCCCCCGCCCCCAGGCTGGCGTGCAGCGCGTCCGAAAGGGCGGCGGCCGGCAGCAGCTGGGCCAACGCCCGGATGGCGCCGGGCAGGCGGTCGAGGGGCACCACCATCCCCCCCAGCAGTAGCAGCACCAGGTAGAGCCCGTTGGCGGCGGCCAGGGTCATCTCGGCTCGCAGCGTTCCGGCCATGAGCAGCCCCAGCCCGGCGAAGGAGGCGGTGGCGAGCAGCATGGCGGCCGCCGCCAGCGGGGCGCTGCCGCCCGGCCGCCAGCCCAGGGCCACGGCCAGGGGAACCAGCACCGCCACCTGGAGGCACTCCACCACCACCACGGCCAGGGTCTTCGCCGCCAGCAGCTCGCCGCGGCGCAGCGGCGTCGAGCCCAGGCGCTTGAGCACCAGGTACTGGCGCTCGAAACCGGTGGCGATCCCCAGGCTCACCATGGCCGTGGACATCACGGCCAGGGCCAGGATCCCGGGGGCGAGGAAGTCGACCGGGTCGGCCGTGCCCGTGGGGAGCACGTCCACCAGCGAGAAGAAGACCAGGAGCAGCACCGGGATCCCCAGGGCGACGAGGAGGGCCTCGCCCCGGCCCAGCGTCATGGCCACCTCGGCCCGGGCCTGCGCCGCCGTACGCCGGCGGGCCCCAACCCCGCCCGGCGTCGTCACGTCCTTCTCCCCGGCCGGAGCCCCAACCCCTGCCGCTTCGCCTCGGCGGTGTCGTTGTCGGTCGCTCCCTCGGCCACGAGGCGCAGGAAGACGTCCTCCAGCTTCTGGCGTCCGGCCCGCAGGTCGGCCAGGGGCAGGTCGTGGTCGGCCAACCAGGCCGTGAGCCGGGCCACGGCGGCCGGGGTGGCGTCGGTGTCGGCCCGGTACTCGCCGGGGCGCTCCTCCACCACGGGGGCGCCCAGGGCCTCGCTCAGACCGGCGGCGTCCAGGCCGGCTGCCGCCGCGAAGCGGATCTCCCGGCCCTCGCCGGCCACCCGGAGCTGGGCCGGCGTGCCGGCAGCCACGACGTGGCCGTGGTCGAGGATGAGCACCTCGTCGGCCAGGCGCTCGGCCTCCTCGAGCTCGTGGGTGGCCAGCACGACGCAAGCGCCCGCCTCTCGCAGGTCACGGACGACCTGGCGGACGGCCAGGCGGCCGGCGGGGTCCACGCCGGCGGTGGGCTCGTCGAGGAAGGCCACCTCGGGGCGTCCGACCAGGGCCAGGGCCAGCGACAGCCGCTGCTGCTCGCCGCCGGAGAGGCGCCGCCACGGCGTCGCCGCCACCTCCTCCAGGCCGACCAGGCGCACCAGGTCCTCCGGGTCGGCGGCGTGGTCGTAGTAGGCGGCGAAGAGCCGCAGGGCCTGGGCCGCGCTCATGCTCGGGTACACGCCCCCTCGCTGGAGCATGACCCCGATGCGCGGAGTCAGCGCGGCGCGATCGGCGATCGGGTCGAGCCCGAGCACCTCCACCCGTCCCGCGGTGGGCCGGCGGTAGCCCTCCAGGGTCTCTACGGTCGAGGTCTTGCCGGCGCCGTTGGGCCCGAGCAGGGCCAGCACCTGACCGGGCGCCGCCGAGAACGAGATCCCGTCCACGGCCACCACGCCCCCGTAGCGGACCACCAGGCCGGAAACCTGGATGGCCGCTCCAGCGGGGGAGCCCGGGTCGGCCGTGGCCACGAGGGGGGACGCTACCGTTCCCCCGTCATGATCGACATTCGCCGTCTCCGCTCCGATCTGGAGGGCGTGAAGGCGGCCCTGGCCCGCAAGGGCGTGGAGGGCGCGGAGGTGGAGCGGCTGGCCCGGCTCGACGCCCGCCTGCGAGAGCTGACGGGCCAGCGCGACCAGGCCCGGGCCCGGGTGAACGAGATGTCGAGGGAGGTGGGGCTGGCCAAGCGGTCGGGCGACGAAGCCCGGGCCGAGGCGCTGGCCGGCGAGAGCCGCAGGGTGGGCGACGAGCTCAAGGCGGTCGACGCCGAGGCAGGAGCGGTCGCCGCCCAGCTCCAGGACCTCCTGCTGCGGCTCCCGAACCTGCCGGCCGACGACGCTCCCGACGGTGCCTCCGAGGCCCACAACGTGGTCCTGCGCACGGAGGGCTACGACCCCGGCCGTTACCACGACCACCAGCGCGTTCCCCACTGGGACATCGGTACGGAGCTGGGGATCCTGGACCTGGAGCGGGGAGCGAAGATCTCCGGGTCCATGTTCGTCATGTACCGGGGCCTGGGTGCCACGCTGGCGCGGGGCTTGTGCCAGCTGGCCCTCGACGCCAACGCCGACGCCTTCGAGGAGATCCGCCCGCCCACCCTGGTGCGCACCGACACCATGACGGCGACCGGGCAGCTGCCGAAGTTCGCCGACGACGCCTACCACCTGGAGCGGGACGACCTGTGGGCCATCCCCACCGCGGAGGTGCCCCTCACCTCCGTGGCCCGCGACGAGATCCTCGACGAGGCCGGCCTGCCGGTGCGGCTCATGGCCCACACCTCGTGCTTCCGCAGGGAGGCGGGCTCGGCCGGCCGTGACACGCGGGGCCTGCTCCGGGTCCACGAGTTCGACAAGGTCGAGATCCTCGCCTACTCCACTCCGGAGCAGGCCGAGGAGGTCCACGCCGACCTGTTGGCTCGAGCCGAGGCCCGGTTGCGAGAGCTGGAGCTGCCCTACCGGGTGCTCGACATCTGCACCGGAGACCTGGGCCAGCCGCACGCCCGCCAGTTCGACCTCGAGGTCTACGCGCCGGGTTGCGACCTGTGGCTCGAGGTGTCGTCGGTGTCGTGGTTCAGCGATTACCAGGCCCGGCGGGCCAACATCCGCTACCGCCCGGAGGCGGGCAAGGGCACCGCCTTCGTGCACACCCTCAACGGCTCCGCTCTCGCCGTGCCGAGGGTGTGGGCCGCCGTGGTGGAGGCCAACCGGCAGCCCGACGGGTCCGTGTCGATCCCACCTGTCCTGCGCCCCTACGTGCGCGGCCACGAGCGCATCGCGGCTCGCTAGCACCGGTGCCTGCGCCCCACTCGCACGAGGTGCCGGAGGATGGCGGCGTCGGCGCTCTCCGGGCCCACCGCCTCCTCCTCGCCGTGGTGGCCAGCGCCCTGGTGGCCACCGTCGCCGGCCTGGCCCTGCTGTGGCCGACGGGGGAGGACACGGGGATCAGCGAGTTCCTCGGCGCACCGGCCGAGCTGGACGACGGTCGGGTGCGGGCGGTGCGAACCGTGCCCTGCGCCGGCACCCAGGAGGGCCAGGGGGTGCGGTGCCGCTCGGCCAGCGTGGAGCTGACCAGCGGCGTCGACGAAGGCACGGTGGTCGAGCTCGAGACCTCCGAAGGGCCCGGCACCCCCACGCTGCGCGAGGGAGACCGCATCGTGGTGGGCTACGCCCCCGACGCCCCACCCGGGCTGCAGTACTACTTCGCCGACTTCCAGCGCCGCTCGCCCCTGGTCTGGCTGACCGCCCTCTTCGTCGTCGCCGTGGTGCTGCTGGGCCGGGTGCGAGGGCTGCGGGCCCTGGTGGGGCTGGCCCTCAGCCTGGTGGTGCTCGTCACCTTCGTCCTGCCCGCCATCCTGGAGGGCAGCAGCCCCATCGCCGTCGCCGTGGTGGGGTCCTCCGCCATCCTCCTGGTCAACCTGTACCTGGCCCACGGCCTCAACGTGCGGACCACCACGGCGGTGGTGGGGACGCTGGCCAGCCTCGGCCTCATCGGTGTCCTCGCCGTGGTCTTCGTGGCCACCACGCATCTGACCGGCCTGGCCTCGGAGGAGGCCACCTTCCTCCAGGCCGCCTCGTCGCGCATCAACCTCGAGGGCCTGCTGCTCGGCGGCATCGTCATCGGCTCTCTGGGCGTCCTCGACGACGTCACCGTCACCCAGGCATCGGCGGTGTGGGAGCTGCACCTGGCCAACCCGGCCCGTGGCCCGGGCCAGCTCTACGGGTCGGCGCTGCGGATCGGGCGTGACCACATCGCCTCGACGGTCAACACGCTGGTGCTGGCCTATGCCGGTGCCTCGCTGCCCCTGCTCATCCTGCTGGTGGAGGCCAACCGCAAGGTGGCCAACGTCCTCACCGGGGAGGTGGTGGCCGTCGAGATCGTCCGCACCCTCGTGGGCAGCATCGGGCTGGTGGCGTCGGTCCCCATCACCACCGGCCTGGCCGCCCTGGTCGTGGGCACGGGTCGGCCCCGGCCGGGAGCCGGCGAGGATGCGGCGATGGCCTAGCCTTTCCGCCGTGGCGAGTGACCTCCACGGACGCGTCGCCAGCCGTCTCCAGCGGGTGGACCAGCGCTACACCGCCGTGCGACGGGCCGTCGTGGAGGTGCTGGCCACGGCCGCCCGCCCGCTCACCATGGCCGAGATCCTCGAAGCCGGTCCCGGCCTGGCCCAGAGCTCGGTGTACCGCACCCTGGCCCTGTTGGAGGAGGCCGGCGTCGTCCACCGCTTCCCCGGGCCGGCCGGCTTTGCTCGCCACGAGCTGGCCGAGGAGCTCACCGAGCACCACCACCACCTGGTGTGCGTGAGCTGCGGAGCGGTGGAGGACGTGGCCGCGTCCAGCCGGATCGAGCGAACCGTCGCCCGGGCGGTGGAGGAGGCGGCGGCCGAGACGGGGTTCCGCTCCCACGGCCACCGGCTCGACCTGCTCGGGCTGTGCGCCCGCTGTGATTGAAAATGAGACTCATTCTTAGTACGCTCCTGAGGCATGGCCCGAAGACCGGCGGCGCTGGCGCTGGCCCTCCTGTCGGCCGCGGCTCCCGCCTGCCGCTCTGGTGGCCAGGAGGGCGACCGCGTCGAGGTCGTGGCCGGCTTCGCCCGCCTGGCTGAGCTGGCGTCCGCGGTGGGCGGCGACAGGGTGCGGGTGCGCGACGTCACCCCCCCGGGCGCAGAGCCCCATGACGTCGAGCTGTCCACCGAGGACGTCGACGCCGTCCTGGACGCCGACCTGGTCCTCTACCTCGGCGAGGACTTCCAGCCCGGCCTGGCCGAAGCAGCCACCCGGGCCGAGCGGGCTGTGGACCTGCTGACCCCCGAGGACGGGGACGACCCCCACATCTGGCTCGATCCGCTTCGCTTCGCCGTGGCCGTGGAGCGCGTGGAGGATGCCCTGGTGAGCGTCGATCCGCCCGGGGCACCTGCCCACCGGCAACGGTCCGAGGCGCTGCGCAGCGAGCTGGATCGGCTCCACGGCGACTACGAGGCCGGTCTGCGCCAGTGCCAGCGTCGGGTGATCGTCACCGCCCACGACGCCTTCGCCCGGCTGGCCCAGCGCTACCGCCTGGAGCAGGAGCCCCTCACCGGCATCTCGCCGGCGGCCGAGCCGGACCCGGCCCGGTTGGCCGAGCTGGCCGACCTGGTGCGGAGGCGGGGCGTGACCCACGTGTTCACCGAGCAGCTGGTGTCGCCTCGGGTGGCGGAGGCGCTGGCCCGGGAGGCGGGGGTGCGCACCGCCGTGCTCGACCCGCTGGAAGGAAGGGTCGACGGCGGCTACGCCGCCGGCATGCGCCGCAACCTCGGGGTGCTGCGCAGCGTGCTGGGCTGCGCTTGACGGCGACGCCGCCCGGTAGCCTCCCGAGCAGGGTTCGCATCGCGGAAGGCCAGGTCACCATCCCGCCCGTCCTGGAAGCCGACGCCATCTCCTTCGCCTACTCGGGGGAAGCGGTGCTCGACCGGGTCAGCCTCTCGGTGGCGCCCGGTGAGTTCGTGGCGCTGGTCGGCCCGAACGGTTCGGGCAAGTCCACGCTGCTGCGTTGCCTGCTCGGGCTGCTGCAGCCCGACGCCGGCGTGGTCCGCCTCTTCGGAGCACCACCCCAGGAGCTGGCCGAGCGGTGGCGGCTCGGGTACGTGCCGCAGCGGGCCGGCCTGGCTCGCGAGCTGCCGGCCACCGTCGAGGAAGTGGTGGCCGCCGGCCGCCTGGCCAGGACGGGCTGGCACCGCCGGTTCCGGGGCGAGGACCGGGCCGAGATCGACCACGCCATGGAGTCGGTGGCCCTGCTGGACCTGCGCCACCGCCGCGTGGGCGAGCTGTCCGGGGGCCAGCAGCAGCGGGCCTTCATCGCCAAGGCCCTGGCCGGCCAGCCCGAGCTGCTGGTGCTCGACGAGCCCGTCGCCGGCGTCGACGCCGAGTCACAGCGCCGGTTCCGGGAGTCGCTCACCCACCTGGTCGGCGAGCACGCCGCCGCCGTGCTGCTAGTGTCCCACGAGTTGGGGGCGGTCGCCGACGACCTGGACCGGGTCGTCGTCGTGCGCCAGGGCAAGGTGTTCTTCGACGGCCCGCCGGCCGACCTGGCTGCCACGGGCGTCAGCCTCGGCATCCACGCCCAGGACCTCCCGCTCTGGCTGGAGGGCCTGGCCGGGCCGGGAGACGGCCACGACGGCGCCGGCCGCTGACCCCCGCCGGCATGCTCCCGCTCCCGTTCCCCTTCGACCGCCAGTACATGCAGCTGGCCCTGGTGGCCGGCGTGGCCGTCGGGGCCTGCGCTCCCTTGATCGGGGCCTTCCTCGTCCAGAAGCGGCTGTCGCTGATGGGGGACGGCATCGGCCACCTGGCCTTCGCGGGCGTGGCCGCCGGCCTGCTGGTGGGGGTGTGGCCGGTGGCCGCCGCCCTGGCCGTGGCCGTGGCCGGGGCCGTGGCCATGGAGCGCCTGCGGGCCCGGGGCCGGGCCTCGGGCGACCTGGCCCTGGCCTTGTTCTTCTACTCCGGCATCGCCGCCGGCGTGGTCCTCGTCGCCGCGTCCGGCAGCTTCGACGCCGGCGTGCTGTCCTACCTGTTCGGGTCGATCCTCACCGTCTCGCCCGCCGACGCCTGGACCGTCGTGGCGCTCGGGGCGGTGGTGGTGGCCACCATGGCCGTGATCGGACGGGCCCTGTTCGCCGTCGTGCTGGACGAGGAGTCGGCCAGGGTGGCCGGCCTGCCGGTGGACGCCCTCAACGCCACCCTGGCCGCCCTCGCCGCGGTCACCATCGTGGCCGCCATGCGGGTGGTCGGCGTGCTGCTGGTGGCGGCCCTCATGGTGCTGCCCGTGGCCACCGCCCAGGTGGTGGCCGGCTCGTTCCGCACGACGCTGGCCCTCGCCGTGGCCACCGGGGTGGCCGCCAGCGTCGTGGGCCTGGGCGTGGCCCGCCAGTGGGGGGTGCCCCCCGGCGGGACCATCGTGTTGGTGGCGGCGGCCGCCTTCGCCGTCGTCTCGCTCCTGGCCGAGCGCCTGCGCCGGAGGCCGTCGCCCTCCGCCGGTCACCACGTCGTCCGGGGCCCCTCGCTCTGACCGGCCCAGACCACGAGGCCGGTAACGTCGGCCCATGAGCGGGGCCCAGGTCGTGTTCGCCGTCGCCCTGGCTGCCGTCAGCCTGCTCGTCGTGCTCTTCGGCGTCTACGTCGTCTCCTCCACCATGTGGGGGGACCGCTGGACGAAGAGGCCCAAGTGAGCACCTCCTCGGGCCCGAGGGGCACGGTGTACCGGGGGAGGTCCGGCCAGTGGGCCTTCATCGCCCACCGCATCACCGGGTTCCTCGTGTTCTTCTTCCTGCTGCTCCACATCGTGGACGTGTCCCTGGTGTCGCGGCCCGAGCTCTACGACGAGGTGCACGAGCTCTACGGGAACGTGTTGCTGCGCCTCTTCGAGGTCGGCCTGCTCTTCGCCCTCGTGTTCCATGCCCTCAACGGGCTCCGTGTGATCATGATCGACTTCTTCCCCGGCAGCATCCGCAACGAGAAGGCCGTCCTCAAGGTGGTGGTCGTCCTCAGCCTGGTGCTGACCACGGTGGGGGGCTTCGTCATCATGAGGCCCTTCGTCGAGGGGAGGATCCTCTGATGGGCGTCCCCGTGGCGGACCGTCCCCGCACCGGCGGTCAGCGGCTGCAGAGGCGCCCGAGACAGAGCTTCGAGACCTGGTCGTGGTTCTTCATGCGGGTGTCGGGGCTCGTGCTGCTCTTCCTCGCCCTCCTGCACTTCGCCATCACCCACATCGTCAACGACGTGGCCGACACCGACGCCGCCTTCGTGGCCGACCGCTGGGAGAACCCCCTCTGGCGCCTGTTCGACTGGCTCCTGCTGGCCCTGGCCCTGGCCCACGGCCTCAACGGGCTCCGCTGGATCATCGACGACTACGTGAGGGCGCCGGCGGGCCGGGCCGTCACCAAGGCGACGTTGTACTCGCTGTCGCTCGGCCTGTTCGCCTACGGGACGCTCACCATCGTTTCGTTCAGGGCCTGACCTCCGGGAGCGGGCCGGCAGCGGCAGCCTGGCCGCTGGTCGTCGCGCCGCCATCCCAGTCGCCCGGCTCTCCCTCCCCGGCACGGGCGGCGGGCTGGCCCTCCTCCGCCGGAGACGAGACCGAGCGGCGGACGGCGGCATGGAGCGACTCCGGTGTGAGCACCCCGAGGTAGCGGCCGGCGTCGTCGGCGACGGCCACCCAGCCCGTGTCTCGCTCCAGCAGCTCGGCCCAGGCCACCTTCAGGGTGGACCGGAGCGGGACCGTCCCGAACGCCGGGCGGGCCCGTTGGCCCACGGCGCCCTCACCCGCCGTGTCCGCCGAGCGCACGTAGCCCTCCAGGCGCCCGTCCGCCCCCACCACGACGGCCCACTGGCTGTCGAGGGCGGCCATGGAGCGGCGGGCCTGGGCCAAGGCGTCCGCGCTGGACAGGACGGGAGGCCGGCGCAGGTCGGCTTCACCGATGCCCGCCACGCTCAGGCGCTTGAGGCTGCGGTCGGCCCCGAGGAAGTCGGCCACGAAGGCCGACGCCGGGCGCCCGAGGACCTCGGCGGGGCGGTCGTACTGCTCGAGGACACCGCCTTGGCGCAGCACGGCGATGCGGTCGCCGAGCGTCACGGCTTCCTCGACGTCGTGGGTGACGAAGACGACCGTCTTGCGCAGCGCCGCCTGCAGCCGCAGGAACTCCTGCTGGAGCCGGCCTCGGGTCACGGGGTCGATGGCCCCGAAGGGCTCGTCCATGAGCAGGACCGGGGGATCGGCCCCCAGCGCCCGGGCCACCCCCACGCGCTGACGTTGGCCCCCCGAGAGCTCGTGGGGGTACCGCCCGGCGAACAGCTCGGGGTCCAGTCCGACCAGGCCCAACAGCTCCTCAACCCTGCTGGTGGTCCGGGCCCTGCTCCAGCCCAGCAGGCGGGGGACGGTGGCCACGTTGTCGGCGACGGTCTGGTGGGGGAAGAGCCCCACCTGCTGGATGACGTAGCCGATGCGCCGGCGCAGCTGCACGGCGTCGCCGCGGGTGACGTCCTGGCCGGCGAGCAGGATGCGCCCGCTGGTGGGCTCGACCAGGCGGTTGACCATCTTGAGCGTCGTCGTCTTGCCGCAGCCGGAGGGGCCCACGAGCACGCAGAGCTCACCCTCGCCGACCTCGAGGTTCAGGTGGTCCACCGCCACCCGGCCTCCGAAGGCCTTCGTGAGGTCCTCGAGGCGGATCATGCCGGCGGCAAACGCTAGCGTGCCGCCCGTGCCCGCAGCGGTGGTGACGGCGGCCGCCGAGGACCCGTGGGTCCGGTGGGACTGGGTGGGCCGCCACGTCGACGACATCGCCGCCGCCCTCCGCGAGCACGTGGAGCTCACCGTGGCCGCCGTGGCCCTGGGCCTGCTGGTGTCGATACCCCTCGCCCTGATCGCCATCCGATGGAGGGGGCTGGCCTCCCCGGTGCTGGCCGCGACAGGGGTGGTCTACACGGTTCCGTCCCTGGCCCTGTTCGCCCTCCTGGTGCCGTACACCGGTCTGTCCCGGGCCACCGCCCTCATCGGCCTCGTGGGCTACACCCTGCTCATCCTCGTCCGCAACATCCTCGCCGGGATCCGAGCCGTGCCGGCCGAGGTCCGCGAGGCGGCCCGGGGCATGGGCTTCAGCGGGCCCGGCCAACTGCTGCGCATCGAGCTTCCCCTCGCCGTGCCGAGCATCGTGGCCGGAGTGCGCATCGCCGCGGTGACCACCGTGGGCCTGGTCACCGTCTCCGCCTACATAGGCCAGGGCGGCCTGGGCCGGCTCATCCTCGACGGCCTCACCCGGGACTTCCGCACGCCGCTCGTGGTCGGGTCCGTGCTGGCCGTGCTCCTGGCCGTGGTGGCCGACGTGGCGCTCCTCGGCTTCGAGCGCCTGGTCACCCCCTGGGCCCGCCGCTCGAGCTGAAGATGGCCACCCTGGGCGACGTCCTCCGCTGGTTCAGCGATGCCGCCCATTGGCGGGGGCCGGCTGGCGTCCCCAACCGCCTCCTCGAGCACGCATCGCTCTCGGGCCGGGCCCTGTTGGTCGCCCTGGTCGTGGCCCTCCCCGTGGGTCTGGTGCTGGGGCACACGGGGAAGGGGGGAGCGTTCGCCGTCAACGTCAGCAACGTGGGCCGGGCCGTACCGTCGTTGGCCCTCCTCGTCCTGGCCGTGGAGGTGTTCGGGCTGGGGGACACCCCGCCCCTCGTCGCCCTGGTGGCGTTGGCCGTCCCGCCCGTCCTCACCAACACCTACGTGGGCATGCGGGGCGTGGACCGCGACGTGCGGGAGGCGGCCGTGGGCATGGGCATGAGCGGCGGGCAGGTGCTGGCCCGGGTGGAGGCACCGCTGGCCCTCCCCCTGGTGCTGGCCGGCGTCCGCACGGCGGCGGTGCAGGTGGTGGCCACGGCCACGCTGGCCGCCCTGGTTGCCGCCGGAGGACTGGGCCGCTATATCGTGGACGGGATCGCCCAGCAGGACGAGGTGCAGCTGATGGCGGGCGGAATTCTGGTGGCCGTGCTGGCCGTGTCCACCGAGGTCGCCCTCGGCTGGCTCCAGGCGCGAGCCACCCCGGGGAGAAGGGGTGGCCCGCCCGTTGCGGGCCAGGTCCCGCACCTCCGGGGCGATACCGGGGTGCCCGGCGCGCTGCGGGGTGCCTAGGGCCGGTTCAATGGGAGCAGAGAAGGGGACGACCATGCGGAGCAACCGGAGATCGGCCGCCTTGGCCATCGTCGCCGTGCTGGCCCTGGTGGGGGCGGCGTGCGGGGGCTCGGAGGAGGAGGAGAAGGGGTCGGCCCCGACCGAGCCGGAGGCCGCGGCCGAGAAGAAGATCGTGGTGGGCTCCACCAACTTCTCCGAGCAGCTCATCGTGGCCAACATGTACGCCAAGATGCTGGAGCACCACCACTTCGAGGTGACGCTCCGCCCCAACCTCGGTACCCGTGAAGTGGTGCTGCCGGCCCTCGAGAAGGGCGAGATCGACCTCGTCCCGGAGTACGTGGGAACCCTGCTCGAGTTCCTCCAGCCGGGCTCGGCCACCGCCGACGTGCAGGCCTCGGCCGACAAGCTGCGCCAGCTGCTCCGCCCCAAGGGGCTCACCGCCTTGAAGCCGGCCGAGGCCGAGGACGCCAACGCCATCGTGGTCACCAAGAAGACGGCCACCGAGAAGAAGCTGACCAAGATCTCCGATCTCTCCGGCGCGGCCAAGGAGATGGTGCTCGGGGGCCCGCCCGAGTGCCCCACCCGGCCGCTGTGCCTGCCGGGCCTGAAGACCACCTACGGGCTGGAGTTCAAGGAGTTCAAGCCCCTCGACGCCGGCGGACCGATCACCAGGGAGGCCTTGGAGCAGGGCCAGATCGACGCCGCCGTGCTCTTCTCGAGCGACGGCGCCATCGCCGCCCGGGGCTTCGTGGTGCTCGAGGACGACCAGCACCTCCAGCCGGCGGAGAACGTCATCCCCGTCCTCCGGGCCGAGAAGCTCTCGCCCGAGCTCGACAAGGCGCTCACCGAGCTGTCCGAGAAGCTCACCACCGAGCAGCTCAGCGAGCTCAACAAGCGGGTGGGCGTCGACAAGGAGGACCCGGCCGAGGTGGCCGAGGCCTGGCTCAAGGAGCAGGGCCTCGGCGCCTGATCCGGCCGGCCGGCGGCCGGCCCGCGACCGCCGCTGCCGGTGGTGGTGAGGGGATGCCTTCCGTGGACCTGAAGGAGCTGGTCGCCGCCGAGCTGGACGCCGCCCGCCGCCGATCGCTCGACCTCCTGGCCCCGGTGGACGAGCCGGATCTGCTCCGCCAGCACTCCCCCCTGATGTCCCCCCTGGTCTGGGACCTGGCCCACGTGGGCAACTACGAGGACCAGTGGCTGGTGCGGGCGCTGGGTGGCGCCGGAGTACGGCCCGACTGCGACGGCCTCTACGACGCCTTCCGGCATCCCCGGAGGAACCGGCCCTCGCTGCCCCTGCTGGGACCGGCCGAGGCTCGCGCCTACGCGGCCGACGTGCGGGGGCGCGCCCTGGACCTGTTGCAGCGCGTCGACCTCGACCCGGATCGGCCACTGCTGGCCGACGCCTTCGTCTACCGGATGGTCGTCCAGCACGAGCACCAGCACGACGAGACCATGCTGGCCACCCTGCAGCTGGCCGGAAGGGAGGGCTCCGTCGGCCTCGGCGCCCCCGCCCTGGTGGCGGCGGCACCGGCGGCTGCCGAGACCCGGGTGGATGGGGGCGCCTTCGTGATGGGCACCGACGACGACCCCTGGGCCTACGACAACGAGCGCCCCGCCCACGTCGTGGACCTGGCCCCGTTCTGGATCGACACGGCGCCCGTCACCAACGGCGCCTACCTCGAGTTCGTGGCCGACGGCGGCTACCGCCAGCGCCGATGGTGGAGCGACGACGGCTGGACCTGGCGGCAGGAGGCCGGCCTCGAGCACCCGCAGTTCTGGCACGAGGACAACGGCTCGTGGGCCCGGCGGCGGTTCGGGCGTGAGGAGAGCCTGCCGGCGGGCGAGCCGGTCCAGCACGTGTGCTGGCACGAGGCCGAGGCTTACGCCCGGTGGGCGGGCAAGCGGTTGCCGACCGAGGCGGAGTGGGAGAAGGCGGCGTCGTGGGATCCCGTCGCCCGGTCCAAGCGCAGGTACCCGTGGGGCGACGAGCCGCCCACCGCCGAGCGGGCCAACCTCGGCCAGCGCCGCGCCGGTCCGGCTCCCGTGGGCGCCTTCCCGGCCGGGGCCAGTCCGTGGGGCTGCGTCCAGATGCTGGGCGACGTGTGGGAGTGGACGGCCTCCGACTTCGCCGCCCACCCCGGCTTCGCCACGTTTCCCTACCGCGAGTACTCCGAGGTGTTCTTCGACGGCGGCTACAAGGTCCTGCGGGGCGGTTCGTGGGCCACGCACCCGACGGCCGTGCGGACCACCTTTCGCAACTGGGACCTTCCGATCCGCCGCCAGATCTTCGCCGGGTTCCGCTGCGCCCGCCACGCCTGATGTGCCGCGTGGTCGCCTACCTGGGCCCGCCGGTGACGCTCGAAGCCCTGCTGGTGGAGCCCGAGCACTCCCTGCTGCGCCAGTGCTGGCAGCCTCGCCACCAAGGCCACGGCACGGTGAACGCCGACGGGTTCGGGGTCGGTTGGTACGACCTGAGCCGCCGACGCGAGCCGGCCCGGTACCGCACGGCCCGGCCCATGTGGGCCGACCGCTCCTTCGCCAGCCTGGCCGGCGTGGTGGCCTCCGGGGCCGTGCTGGCCGCCGTGCGCAGCGCCACGCCACCGTTGCCGGTGGAGGAGACGAGCGCCCCGCCGTTCACCGCCGGACCGTGGCTGTTCGCCCACAACGGCGCCGTGGACGGCTTTCGCCAAGGGGTCGGTGCTCGGCTTCGCCGCACGCTCTCGGAACGGCGGGAGGCGGGGATCGAGGGCGGCTCCGACACCGAGGTCCTCTTCGCCATGGTGCTCGACCACCTCGACGCCGGCGCCGCGCCGCCCGAGGCGCTGAGCGTCGTGCTGACCACCGTGCTCGCCATGACCACGGCCCGCTTGAACCTGGTGCTCCTGGACGGCCATCGCCTCACCGCCACCGTGTGCGGCGCGTCCCTGCACGTGCGGCGCCACGCCGGACCGGCCGGGGGCGGGGTGATCGTGGCGTCCGAGCCTCTCGACGCCACGCCGGGGTGGCACCCCGTCCCCGACGGATCGCTGGTGCAGGCCGACGGCGGTCACCTCGCGGTGACGCCGCTGTCCTCGCCGAAGGCGGGGCCCCATCCCCGCTCCGGCGCGGCGTCGTCTCCCCGACGGGACCCCGACCCCGCCTCCTCGCCGAGGGCGGGGCCCCTCCGCGTCGACGTCCACCTCGAGGCCGCCGACCTGCGCCGGGCGCTGGCCGACGACGCCCGCTCCGGTCTGGTGGCCACGCCCAAGGAGCTGTCTCCCAAGTGGTTCTACGACGAGCGGGGATGCCAGCTCTTCGACGCCATCACCAGGCTCCCGGAGTACTACCCCACGCGGAGCGAGCGGGCCATCCTCGAAGCCCGTGCCGGCACCGTCGCCCAGCTGGTGCCAGCCGACACCCTCGTGGAGATCGCGTCTGGCACGTCGGAGAAGACCCGCCTGCTGTTGGACCCGCTGGTCGCGGCCGGGCTTCGGCGCTTCGTGCCCTTCGACGTGAGCCAACCGACGCTTCGCGCCGCCGGTGACGCCATCGCCGCCGAGTACCCCGGGCTGGAGGTGCACGCCGTGGTGGGAGACCTCGAGCAGCACGTCAGCCTGCTGCCGTCCGGCGGTCATCGCCTGGTCGCCTTCCTCGGCGGGACCATCGGCAACCTGCTGCCGCCGCGGCGGGCCCGGCTCCTCTCCGAGATCCACCGCGCCCTGCGGCCCGGGGAGGCGCTGCTTCTCGGTACCGACCTCGTGAAGGAGGCGAGCCGCCTGGAGGCTGCCTACGACGACGAGGCGGGGGTGACGGCCGCCTTCAACCGCAACGTGCTACGGGTGCTCAACCGCGAGCTCGGTGCCGACTTCGTTCCCGACCGCTTCGAGCACGTCGCCCGCTTCGACCCCGAGCACGAGTGGGTGGAGATGCACCTGCGCTCGACGACCGGCCAGACGGCGACGGTTCGAGGTCTGGGTCTGGAGGTCCGGTTCGCACCCGGCGAGGAGATGCGGACCGAGATCAGCGCCAAGTTCCGCCGGGAGGGGGTGGAGGCGGAGCTGGCGGCCGCCGGCTTCGAGCTGGTCCGATGGTGGACGGATCCCGCCGGGGACTTCGCCCTGTCCCTCTCGCTCGCCACCTGACGCTCGGCGGCCTCAGTACCGGCGACGGCGGACCACCCGCCTGGTGCGCCGGACGGGGCGAGGGGCGGGATCCTCGTACACCTCCTCCTCGATCACGTCCGGGCCGCGGTCGACGGCCACGTCCGCCTCCGGGTCGACGACCGCTTCTCTGCCGTAGCGGCGGGGAGCCCTTCCCCAGCCGGAACCGATGGCGACCACCAGGACCATCAGCACGGCCAGGATGATGAAGAAGGCGACCATGCCGTCGGTCTTCCCCTCGGCTGGGCGAGAGGAAACCGGTGACGCCGGCCCAGGTTTGTCACCCGGGCCGAAGGGGCACGCCCGACACAGCTAGGCAATTTCACCGGGAGGGGTCATGTACATCGGTCTCGGGACACTGATCCTCATCATCATCCTGATCCTGCTGCTCACCTGATCCGGCGCTCCCAGGGGCGCCGGCGCCATCTGGAGTTGCGTCAGCGGCGGGAGAGCCGCGCTGGTCGACCGGGCGTGCCTCCGGGCACGGAGCGGTAGGCGGGCGCGCCGACGGCCGTGGCCAGCAACGGGCTGGCCCTGGTCCTGAAGAACCGGCTCACCTCGTCGTCGTAGAACGTCAGCCCGGTGGCGCCGTGGTGGTGGGCGAAGGCGGCCAGGTGCAGCCGACCCTCCACCACGCCGGCCTCCAGCTGGGCCGCTCGGTACCCCCTGCTCCCCAGCGCCGGGAGCAGGGCGTCGAGGTCGGTGCCGTGAAAGGCGGTGTACGCACCCTGCCCGCCGAGCTCCTGTCCGAGACAAAGGAAGGCAGCGACGTCCCGCACGGCCCCGGTGGCCACGGGAGCCAGGTGCCCGGCCCTCCAGCGGTAGGCCCCGGCCTGCACGCCGTCCACGGCGTGGACGGCCACGTCGTGCTCGAGGAGCGTGGTCCCGGCTGCGGTGAAGTCCCCGGGGACGGCCGTGGTCGCCCAGGCGAGGGCGCCGGTGAGCAGCTCGGCCGGCGCCGTGCGGCGCGGATCGAACCTGCGGGTGGAACCCCGGCGCCGCACGACCTCGTCGAGGGACTCGGTGAGGGGTGGGGCCACCGTGGTCGCCGGCTCGCCGGAGAACAGCGCCGCCGCCCGCCGCCAGGTGGCCACGCCGGCCTGGTCGGCCAGGTCCCCTGCCCGCTGGACGGCGGTGACCAACGGGAACTCCAACGGGTCGTCGGCCAGGTGGCCCCCCGGCACGGGCTGGGGGTCGGGGATCGTCAGCGAGCCGTCGAGGGGGACCACGGCCAGCGGGAACTCCTGGACGCCGTCGGCCCCGACGAGGGCGGCCACCTCGGCGTCGACGAAGCCGACCTCGACTTTCGCCGCCAGGCCGGCCTCCTCGGCCACCGCCACGACGTGGGCCAGCATCGTGCCGGCGTCCCAGTAGAGGTGACGCCACCCCCGCTCGGCGTACTTCCAGCAGGTTCGCCACGGCACGCCCGTGAGCACGATCGACGGGGACGTCCCGGGCGGGACGGTGCGCAGCGGCACGAGACCGTGGCCGACGGGCTCGTAGTGGTAGACGCCTGCGTCGAGGCCGGCTACGTCGCCGGTGACGAGGTACACCTCGATCGGGCTCAAGTTGCCGGCAGAGCCTGCCGCCCGGAACCACAGGGTCTCGCCGCCGGCCTCGACGACGCGGACCACCCCGGCCGAGAGGAAGAGGAGGCGGCCGAGGAGCCCCACGTCGGTCGCCCCGGCCATGCCGGGCGACAGCTCGGGGGGAAGGGGGACGATCGGGGCGTCGGGATAGGTCTTGAACTGGGGAGGCTTGCGGTCCCACTGCATCGGGCGGAAGCGGCGGACCAGGCGGGGGTCGCGACCGGGCGGCCTTACCGGGTCGTGCACCGTGAGCTGGTGGTAGGCGCGGGCGACGCCGGGATCGTTCACGGCCGAGGCCGGCGCCCCGCCCCCTGCCCGCTCACGTCACCAGCGGCCCACCGGGAGCTGCTACTCGACCAACGCCGACCGCAGACGGTTGAGGCCGAGCCGGATCCTGCTCTTCACGGTCCCCTCGGGCTGGTCGAGGAGGATGGCCACCTCCCGATAGGTGTAGCCCTGGAAGAAGGCGAGCTCGATGGCCTCCCGTTCGCGCTCGCTCAGCAAGTCGATGGCCCGTCGCAGGTTGTCGACCTCCTGAGCCCCGAGGAACAGGGCCTGGGGGTCGTCCTCGGTCTCGGCCACCGCCATGCCGTCGATCGTCTCACGATGGCGCCGTGCGCTCTCCGAACGGATCAGGTCGATGCTGTGGCAGTTCGCCAGCATCAGCAGGTAGCCCCGCAAGGACCCCCGGGCCGGGTCGAACCGCTCGGGGTGGTCCCACAAGGCGATGAAGACGTGCTGCACCACGTCCTCGGCCAGGCGAGCGTTGCACAGCTTTCGCCGGGCTGACGCGAAGATCTCGGCGGCGTAGCGTTCGTAGGCCTGCTCGAGGGCGGCCTCGTCGCCCGCGGCGATACCACCGAGGAGGTGGGCATCCGCACCCTCGACCACGGCTGGCTTCACAGCCCGTCGTCGCTTCGCCGGGGACGCCTCGCTGTTCGGGCGCTGGTCGGTTCGCAGACCTGCGATGGTAGCAGTGTGGCTCCCGGCTTCTGGTCCTGTCCCACGCCCGGCGTGGCCCGTGCCGCTCCCGACCGCGGCGGCGCCCCGCGTTCGGGTGGAAACCGCTCGCTCCTCGAGGCGAAAACCCGCGAGGAAAGCCCACAACTCCGGTCACCCGTTGACGACGTGGGCAGCTCGGGATGGTCGTCGTGACCACCCGAAATGACCTCATTGGACTATTGGGATCGGGGTGCTCGGAAGTTACGCTCAAGTGGAGAAATTGGGGGGGAAGGTGGATTGGCGTGCCCAACCGGATGACGCACGGGGAGATTCAAGAGCTGCTCGGGGCCTACGTCGTCGACGCGCTCGGCGACGAGGCGGAACGGGAGGCCGTGGCCGAACACATCCGGTCCTGTGACGCCTGTCGGGCGGAAGCCGAGGAGCTGCGGCGGGCCGCCGACCGGCTGCGGGAAGAGCGGGACGAGTGGGACGAGACGTCCGAGGCCCTCTGGGAGCGGATCCAGGCCGAGGTTCGAAGGCGGCCCCGCGGGGGCGAGGAAGGGGGAAGGCACAGCCTCGACACGTAGTGCACCGGGGGTTCCCGCATGCGAAGAGAGAGCAGTCGGGGGACAGCCTTTTCCGTGGGCCGCCAGGGTCTCGAACCCTGCACCTTGGGATTAAAAGTCCCCTGCTCTACCCGATGAGCTAGCGGCCCGGGCGGCCAGCGTACCGAGGCCGTCCGTCGGCACCGGCCTGGGCTACGGGACGAGCCTGGCCGACCCGACGACGGGCAGCAGCCCCCCGAGCAGGTCCCCGATGGGCCTCAGATCCACCGGTGCCGGAGGCGGCGGTGCCGTCCGGCTCGGCTGCGAGGGCTCCTCGGGGCCCGAGACGTGCGGGGTCGGTGCCGCCGGCACCTCCTCGAGGGGCGTCGCCCGAGGGAGAGGAGGCACGCTCCTCCTCGAGGGCGGTGACGGCGGTGTGCTGGCCACCACGCCCGCCGCCGACAGCGGGACGGGTGATGATGAGGCCGGCTCCGGCGCCGGCAGGTTGGCCACCGCCCAGCCTCCGCTGAGGGCTTGGAGGAGGATGGCGGCCCCCAGGGTGCCCGGGAGCAGACCCGTCGTCACTGTGGGGCGCCATCGCATGCCTCCTCAATCGTCTCGGGCCCCCGTAGGGGTACGGCCTGAGGTCGGATTTCTGCCCGCCCGGCGGCGGGGCCTCAGGGTCGTCGGGACGGCGATCGAAACGAGCGAAAGTAGAGTCACCCCATGGACAGCGAACACGTCAGGCCACGATTGAGCGAGGAACGGGCCCGTCTCGAGGGCCTGCGAGACGACTTCGTTGCCCAGGGCCTGACCGCCGAGTCCGAGGAGGACAGCCTCGCCGAGCTCTCTTCCGTGGACCAGCACCAGGCCGACGTGGGGACAGAGACCTTCCACCGGGAGGCGGACCTGTCGATCCTCGAGCGGGTGGAAGCCGAGCTGGCCGACGTCGAACACGCCCTGCGGCGCCTGGACGAGGGCACCTACGGCCTCTGCGAGGCCTGCGGCAAGCCCATCGGCGAAGCGCGCCTCGAGGCCCAGCCCGCGGCCCGGTTCTGCCTGGAGGACCAGGCGCTGGCCGAGCGGGAAGCCCGCCTCACCGGCGAGTAGCCGACGGGCCTTCGAGCGATGCGCAAGGCGGCAGCCATGGGGGCCGTGGCCGGTGTGGCCGGGATGGCCGCGGCCGGCGCCGGCGCCGCGGTCGCCCTGCGAGACGACGAGCGCCGCGACCGCTTGGAGCGCCAGGCCCGGGTCTGGCGGCTCACCGCCCGTCGGGGGCTGCAGTTCGCCCGACTGAAGCTCAAGGGCCGCCGCGCCACCGAGGAAGAGCGAGCCCGCCTCGAGGAGCAGTTCGCCATCAGGTCGGCGGAGGACGTCGCCCGGGTCCTCGGGGGGATGAAGGGCGCCATCATGAAGGCGGGCCAGATGCTGTCGTTCATCGCCGACGGCCTGCCCCCCGACGCCCAGGCGGCGCTGGCCACCCTCCAGGCCGACGTGCCTCCCATGGCTCCCAGCCTGGCCGAGGGCGTGATCCGCGCCGAGCTCGGCGCCGATGCCGACACCTTGTTCCTCGACTGGGACCCGGTCCCCGTGGCCGCCGCCTCCATCGGCCAGGTGCACCGGGCGGTGATGCCCGACGGGCGCATCGTGGCCGTGAAGGTCCAGTACCCGGGGGTGGACCGGGCCATCAAGAGCGATCTCGACAACGCCGAGCTCCTCTACGGGCTGTTTGCCCAGTTCGCCCTCAAGAACCTGGAGGTGCGGGCGCTCGTGGACGAGCTGCGGGCCCGCATGGCCGACGAGCTCGACTACCGCCACGAGGCGGCCTGCCAGACCGAGTTCGCCGACCGCTACGCCGACCACCCCTTCTTCCGGGTGCCCAGGGTCGTCCCGGACCGCAGCACCCGGCGGGTGCTCACCAGCGAGTGGGTGGGCGGCATGCGCTGGGAGGAGTTCCTGGCCAGCGCCGACCAGCCGGCCAAGGACCGCGCCGGCGAGGTGCTCATGCGCTTCGTCCAGGGCTCGATCCACCTCCACGGCGTGTTCAACGGCGACCCCCACCCCGGCAACTACCGCTTCCACGAGGACGGGTCGGTCACCTTCTTGGACTTCGGCCTGGTGAAGCGGTGGTCGCCCGGCGAGTTCGACCGCCTCACCCCCGTGCTCGACGCCGTCCTCGACCACGACCCTGACGCCATGGTGCGCACGGCGGTGGCCGCCGGGTTCCTGCCCCCCGACCACGGCTTCGATCCCGAGTACGTGTTCGAGTACGTGCAGGGCCCGTACGAGCCGTTCCTCAGCGATCGGTTCACCTACACCCGCGACTGGACGGCCCGGGCCCTGCAGCGGGTGGTCGACGTGCAGGGTCGCTACGGCGAGCTGATCAAGACCCTCAACATGCCCACGTCCTACGTCATCCTGGACCGGGTGGTCTGGGGGGTGAGCGCCATGCTCAGCCGCCTCGAGGCGACCAACAACTGGAGAGGGCTGCTCTCGGAGTACCGCAAGGGGACGCCGCCGTGCACCGAGCTCGGGCGAATCGAGGCGGAGTGGCGAAGCGAGACGCTGGCCAGACGGTAGCCCGCTACGTCCGCAACCGCCTGGCGGCGCCCCGCTACCGTCCGGAACAGCGGCTGGCCCTCACCACCTCCGACGGCGTCCGCCTGAACGCCTGGCGCATCGACGGGCCGGCCGACGCCGCCTTCACCGTGGTGCTGGTCCACGGGTTCTCCAACTGGTCCCGCACGCCGTCGGTCCACGCCTTCGCCCAGCTCCTGGCCCAGCAGGTGCACGTGGTGGTCCCCGACCTGCGTGGGCACGGCTGGTCCCAAGGCGTGTGCTCGATGGGCAAGTACGAACCTCTCGACGTGGCCGCCGCCGTGGCTGCCGCGCCCGCCGGTCTGCCGGTGGTGACGGTGGGCACGAGCCTCGGAGGGGCGGCTGTGCTCCTCCACGCCGCCCGCGCCGGCGGAGCCGTGGCCGGCGTGGTCGCCGTGAGCGCACCGGCCTCCCGGGACCTGCTCGACGGCGCCGGCTCCCATCGCGTGGAGCGGTGGGTGAGCGGCTGGACCGGACGAGCGTTCCTGGCCGGCATGCTCCGGACACGGGTGGGCCTCGACTGCGAGGGGCTACCCGACTCGGCCAGCGCCATGGCGGCCATCGCGCCCGCCTTCGTCATCATCGTGCACGACCCCGACGACTGGTACTTCGGACCCCAGCACGCCCAGCGGCTGTTCGAGTGGGCCAACGAGCCGAAGGAGCTGTGGTGGTACCGGGGCCACGGGCACGGCACCGACCTGCTCACCCCCGCGTTCGCCGAACGCCTCCTCACCGAGTTGGCCCATCGGGTCCCCCCCGGCGCTTCCGGTCCGCCCACGAGCTGACCAGCTCCGAGCGCCAGTACAAGGCGGCGCCCAGCGAGAGGGCGCCGGCGGCGGCTCCGGCCACGAAGGCCCCCTCGCTGTGCACCACCGATCCGAAGAGGAACAGCACCACGCCCACCGCTCCGAGGGCGCACGACAGGACCAGGGCGGGCGGCGTGCGGCCACTCACGGCTCCCCCTCGCCCCCCTTGGCCATGAGGAAGCCTCGGGCCTGGTCCGCCCGGGGGTACCGGCCCACCAGGGCCCAGAAGTCGGGCCCGTGCCCAGGAACGCAGAGGTGGGCCATCTCGTGCACCAGCACGTAGTCGAGGACCCAGGGGGGAAAGGAGGCGACCCGCGACGAGATGCGGATGGCGCCCTTCTCTGGCGTGCACGAGCCCCATCGCCAGCGCTGGTTGTCCACCCAGCAGATGGAGGCGGGCACGGGGAGGTGGTGGCGAGCGGCGAGGGCGGCGGCCCGCTGGCTCAGGTCCACGGCGGCGCACTCCTTCCTGCGCTGCATGCGGGAAACCATCTCGCCCACGAAGCGGGCCTCCTCGGCCCTGGTCATGGTCGCCGGGATGGACACGCGCACCACGTCGCCGACCTGGCGGGCCTGGACCGTCTTGCGCCGGCGGGGGCTTCGGACCACCTCGACCTTCACGCGCAGCAACGTACTGGCCGTCGGCGGGGGATTCGGTGATCCGTCCTCGGGGTGCGGGGGCCGGGCGCCCGAGGGGGGCCGTCCAGTACCCTCCGAGGCGTCCCCGATTCCGCCGAGGAGAGCGATGGCGCTGCCGATCGACAGCCTGGGCACCCGCTACGAGGCGCCCGCCGTGACCGTCGACCGGGACCGAGCCATGGCCTACGCAGCCGCCACCAACGACACCAACCCGGCCTACGAGTCCGGGCAGTTCGCGCCGCCGGTGTTCGGGGTCGTACCCACGTGGAGCCTGCTCCAGCGGGCGGTGGCCGACGCCGTGCCCGCGGAGCGGCGACCGCTGATGGTCCACGGTGAGCAGGACCTGTTCTTCCACCAGCCGTTGGCCCCGGGCATGAGGGTGGCCGGCAGCGCCGTGGTCCACAGCGTGCGGGTAGGGCCCTCGGGCACGCGCTGCACCATCCGCACCATGACACGGGAGCAAGGCAGCGGCCGCCTGGTCGGCGAGCAGTACGCCACGATGTTCGTTCGGGGCATGAGCGACGGCCACAGCGGCGGCCTCGACAAGCCGGCTCACACCTTCCCGGAGGGCGCCCGGGACCACCGGGTCGGCCAAGGCGCCGTCCGCGTCGACCGCGATCAGACCTTCCGGTACCGCGACGCCTCTGGGGACGGCACCGCCATCCACGTCGACGACGCCGCCGCCAGAGGCGTCGGCCTGCCCGGGGTCGTGGTCCACGGCCTCTGCACCATGGCCATGACGGGCCGGGTCGTCCTCGCCGTCGTGGCCGACGGCGACCCCGGCCGGCTCAGGCGGTTGGCGGCTCGCTTCTCGGGGTTCGTCCTGCCGGGCAGCGACGTCGTCACCACGATCCACCGGGTCGCCTCCGGCGTCGGCTCCGACGCCGGGGCGGCCCCCCTCCGCCAGGTCTACGCCTTCGAGGCTCACAGCGACGGGCGCCTGGTGGTGGCCAACGGGCGAGCCGAGGTCGAGGCCTGAGCGGGGTGGCGGAGGGGCCGAGCGTGCCGGTGCTTCGGCTGTTCGCCGCCGCCCGCGAGGCGGCCGGCACCGGGCGGGACACCGTCCCGGGCTCGACCGTGGGCGAGGTCCTCGCTGGCGCCCGGCACCGCTATGGCCAGTCGTTCGCCGCCGTGCTGGCCGCCAGCCGGGTGTGGGTCAATGGCCGCCCCGCCCTCGAGGACGACCCGGTGGGCGAAGCCGACGAGGTCGCGGTGCTCCCGCCCGTGTCGGGCGGGTCCGAGTAGCGAACCATGGCCCAACGAGGAAGAGTCCTGCCGGAAGTGCCGGGCGCCCGTCCCCGCCCGGTGGCCGCCGAGGTCGACCAGCCTCCCCGGCTCGTGGCCCAGCTCAAGCAGCTTGCCGTCCAGCCCGAGGTGGTCGGGCCCCATGCCCGGCTGGGCCTGGTGTGGGCCATCGTCACCTTCGCCGCCCTCTTCGCCGGCCCCCTGTGGCTGGCGGCGTGGCTGGCGCCCGTCGCCGCGGTGGGCGCCATCCAGGCGGCCGCGTCATGGCGCCGCCGCTCCCGCCGCCCGGCGGCGC